>LJUQ01000224.1 GCA_001304505.1 Bacteroides sp. SM23_62_1 | reverse complement strand
GAAAAGAGGAAAGTATTACAGGTGCTTTTAATTTTCTGGCCCAGGGTAAGTTTTTATACATGGATCTGGGACTTTATTATATTAACTCACCATTTATGGTGGGAGCATGGTACAGGGGTCTGCCAATATTTAAAAGTAATCCGAATGCCGGTGCCATAACCCTTCTGGCAGGATATAATTTCAGAGATATAACCCTCACATACAGCTATGACTTTTCTTTATCCAAACTGATAACTAAAACAGGTGGAGCTCATGAGGTTTCCGTCACTTACGGTTTCATGGCACTAACCCCTGAAAGAAGCAGTAAGAAGAAAAGAATGGTCCCCTGCCCTGAATTTTAAGTATAATTCTCTCCATATCAGAAATCCGGTTAATAATAAGCATCATTAACCAGCGGGAAATGAAATCCACTTATCAGATTCAATGATTCTAAAAAATCATAACCACTGGTTAGATTGTAAAAGGAATCCTTAATCTATGGTCAGACTACCTGAATTCATCATCCGTGAATGGTGTGGTAATTCGCTTATTCCGTGACCATTAAATCCCTGACACTTTTTATCCCGATGGATTTATGAAAATGTACAATATACCACTTACCATTTTGCTTTTCAAGAATCCATGTACAGCGTAAGGGAATGAGGCATTTTGTGCCATCACTCAGGGTTGTTGTCAGATCCCATAAAGTGACGGCCCAGGCAAAGGAAGACGATTGTGAAATATTGATCCATGCCCTGGTTTCTGAAATATTTGTCTCATTAAATGACTTATTCTGGCCAATAATAATCTCTTCAAGTTCGGTCCATCCCTGAATCCAGTTCAAGCCCTGTGAACCTCCTATATGCACCAGGGATTCATCTGATGACATAGTGGAATCATAAAGATCCATATCCTCAGTAATCCAGCTCTTAGCGTAGTTATCAATGACTGCCTTAACCAATTTCTCCTCTGAACCAACATCAAAGTCATTCTGCCTGCATCCGGTAAATATTGCTGCACATACTATCAGAATATAAAAAACTATGTCTTTTTTCATGGTAATGATGATTATTTATTTTAAAAATACTAAATATTTCACCTGGATTGCCAGACTATTTTTCATTTACTTATATTTTTATAGATTTTTGTAGATTCATCATTTATTTATCCTAAAAATATTTTTTCATAAATTAACGAATCAGTAAAGAATGATATCTTTTATTCATAAAAAAACTTGAGATGACCCATAAAAATCAAATTTTATCAAAGACCCGAAGGGACTTTGTATTTAAAAGTCTACCAGCTTGTGCTTTTTCCTGTTCATGTATTTCGGGATTTTCTTCTTTACCTTCTTCCGGGGACTTCAGAGGAATCATTGATGCTGACCATAAGTTCAATAAAAAGGTTGATTGGAGTTATGAGCAGGCCTACCGATGGAGGTTCAGTGTGTTTGTAGATCGTCTGAATCGAATGGCCAATTATATTGACCGTGAAAAGATGATTGATGCACTTAAAAAATCAACCGAAGAATATTATAGTTCCATCGCATCTTATAATCCTGAAAACACGCTCCAGGATTTTATCAGGCCTTTTCTCGAAAATGATCATTATAAGACCATCCTTACCATAAACCTTTTAGAAAACCAAGAAGATTTGGTTTCATGGGAAGTAACAGAATGTTTGAATGCAAAGGTTTTTAAAGAACTTAATGCAGTGGATATTGGATATGCCACACTCTGTCATGGTGATGAGGCATGGGCAAAAGCATATCATCCAAAAATCCGTTTTATAAGAACGAAAACGCTGATGGAAGGACACGACTGCTGCAATCACTGCTATATAATGGAAAAGGAATAAATTGTGTTTTAATGGAAACCGGGAATATGGTTCCCGGTTACTGATAATAGTAAATATGGTGTACGATCACTCATCCGATGATTGCAGGTTATCGAATGAGTCAAAATATCATTCATCAAAAAAACTCCCCCCTTTTAACAAATTTTCATAAATTGACCAGATTATCAATCAATTATATTTTTCAGATATGAAAAAGACGTTCACAGGTATACTATTCGCACTTTGTGTATCAGGAAACATTCCCGGGCAAACAACAAGGATGTATTGCGATTATGAGACCGTAACATGTAATTTTATTTATTGGGGGGGAAGTTATGAAACGAGCATCAATCCCGATATTTCAGGCATCAATACAAGTACCAGCGTAGGACATGTGATTACAGGCAGTCAAACTCAGGTAGGAATGTTTACTGATCTGGCTGATGGTTTTATAGATTTTACATCTTCCACAACTTTCACCATAAAGGTCTGGTCAGATTCTGCAGGAACCCTGATATTCCAATTGGAGAATGGATGTGGTGACAAACCTGCGATCCAGCTCAGTGCCGATTATACCGACCCGGGCAACTGGCAGGAACTTACCTGTAATTTTACAGATCCTCCGGGTGATACGTATAACAGGATAGTTATGTTCTTTGATTGTGGAGAAACCGGAGAAGGTCAAAGCTGGTTTTTTGATGATATTAGTGGCCCCGGTGTTACACTACCACAGACAACTAAATTGTGTGCACTGATTATAGGAGACACAACATGGTCTGATACAACGAAAATATTAGGAGATTTAATTGTTGCTGATGGTACTACGCTAACAATCGATCCGGGCACTTATGTTGAATTTCAGGGTCATTATACCCTGAAAGTTCAGGGAACCCTCCTGGCAGTTGGTACTGAAACAGAAAATATCATCTTCACGATAAACGATACAACAGGTTTCAGTAACCGTGATACAACACTGGGCGGCTGGAACAGTATCATGTTCAACAATACTGCTTCGGGTGCTAACGGTGCAATGTCAGATAATGACACCTCCAGGATGAGTCATTGCATCATCCAATATTCCAAAAACTTCGACGACGTACATCCGGAGAACAGCCTTTCCGGCGGTGCAATCCTGGCAAAAGCATTTTCGAGACTGGTTATTTCAGAGTGCCGTATAAGAAGGAACTATTCTTACCAGTTTGGCGGCGGAATTACCTGTTCATATGGAGGAGATATTCAAATCCTCAACTGCGAGATCGACAGCAATTCCTGCGATATGAATGGAGGAGGAATTGCAATGGTATATTCCAATCCAATCATTCGGGGAAACAGCATTCATGATAATGAAGCAGCTTTTGGAGGAGGCATTTACAGCCAGGTAAGTTCTGCGTTAATAGAATATAATTCAATAAAGTATAACACCGCCTATCATGGAGGCGGATTGGGCTCTACACAGTCTCAGAATATCATTCGTAATAATACAATTGCTTATAATGTGTCTATAGAAATCCCCGATGCCTGGTGGATAGGTGGTGGAGGGATCTTTTGTGAATATTCAATTGACCGGATCGAAAACAACATAATCTCAAATAACATAGCCAATTCCGGGGGTGGCATTAACATTGACGTAAACAATCCACAGGTTGTTAACAACCTGATAGTCAATAATAACGCCCGAAACAGGGGGGCTGGATTATTCCTCAGAAATTCACGTCCCCTGTTATTGAATAATACCATTACCAACAATCATGCTATAGATGCTCCGGGTGGTATAGAAATCCATGATTCAAAACCGGTATTTGTGAATAACATTCTCTGGGGGAACACAAGTGATGTCCCGGGAACAGGCACCCAGCTCGTTTTCATCGGAGGTATATCCAATCCCGATATTACTTACAGTGTTGTTCAGGAAGGCATAGCAGGCATAGCAGGGAACTATCAGGGTCAGTTCATTGAAGTGCTGGAATCAGATCCGCAATTTATAAATCCCAGTACAGGGAGCGGATACGCCTTTGACGGATTATCAGCGGATTGGGCACTGGATACCAGCTCAAATTGCCTGAACAGCGGCTTTCCATCCATGGAGAGATATTCTGTTCCGGAAACAGACATTTATAAAAAACCACGGATCAGGCACGGCCGGATCGATATCGGGGCATCTGAAATTCATATTGAATCAATATCCATTGAAGGAAGTATCAGTAAAGATACACTCCTGATTGCAGATACGGTAAAAGTAACAGGGGATCTTATCATTGAGGATGATCAGACTTTAACCATCGCTCCCGATACAAGGATTGAATTCCAGGGATATTTTGAGCTGGATATTAATGGAACTCTCCATGCATCCGGCACTGAAAAATATCCAATAATATTCACCGCCTCTGATACTGCTGGATTTTCAAATGATACCGTGCCCGACGGAGGTTGGATAGGGATAAGGATCGATAACCATTCAGGGGATATGTCTGACAACGACACAACCCTGTTGAAACACTGTACTATTGAATTTGTCAAAACCAGGCGGGATGGAACGAATACTGAGCAGGGAGCTATTGGAATTCTTGATTTTTCAAGGATAAGAATACAGCATTGTAACATCATTTATAACACGGGTTATCTATTGGGAGGAGGCCTCTACTACGAGAGATCTGAACCACAGATCCTGAACTGTACCATTTCCTATAACAGTGCCAGAAGTGGAGGTGCCATCTTTGCCCGTAACTCCGAGATTATTATCCGGAACTGTGAAATTTCTAATAACACGGCTGAGTCCGGGGGAGGAGGTATTATTCTTGAAAATTCCAGGGCTGATATAGAAAACAACCTGATCTATAAGAATATTGTGACGGATGGACACGGTGCTGGCATCTATTTGCAATCGACGTATGGCCTTGTCAGAAATAACAGGATCATGAACAATTATACTTCCATCTGGGGTGGAGGTATTATGTATACTGAAGGCATTACTGCATCGGGCCGGATTGATATGATCGGCAATATCATATGCAATAACTATGCAGATGGAGGTGGAGGAGGTCTGTGGATATCCGAGGCGGATAATGCACGCCTGATAAACAATACAATATGCAATAATGAATCTCCAAAAGCAGGAGGTGGTGTATACATCATCTGGGGGAGCCCAACGTTTATCAATAATATCCTCCGGGGTAACCTGGGCAGCTCAAATGACCAGGTAAGGATATTCTTTAATGATCAGATTTCCTTTCCAGAATTCTATCATTGCAATATTCAGGATAGCATCAATGGAATCAGCGGCTCCGCTTATCCATCCTATGAATTCCCATTTGAGAGTATAATTGATTCCGAACCTCATTTTGTAAATCCTACAAACGGTCCCGGATTAGATTATGATGCTCTCCATGCAGATTTCTCATTGCTGCCCATCTCATTGAACATTGATGCAGGGATTGAAGATACAAGCGGACTTGTTCTGCCTCCGGCTGACCTGAACTCCAACCCACGGATCCATAACCACAGAATTGACATTGGGGCGCTTGAGAACCAGGATAATCTCGCAATGATTCTTGATCAGCCGGGCAACCAGCTGGTCTGCGAAGGGGATACGGTAATTCTTCAGGTCATAGCCAGCGATACAGTTAACTACCAATGGCAAAAGAATGGCGTGGACATTCAGGGAGCCATCTCCGCAATCCTGAGGTATGACTCCATTACCGTGTCTGAAGAAGGAAACTACCGGTGTATTGTCAGCAATGCATATGGAAAGGTAAACAGCAACCAGGTATACATCCTGGTCAGAAGAGCACCTCATATTCTTACTGAGCCGGAAAGTAAATGGATAGCATCAGACCAACCATTCACCCTGGAAGTAAATATTGAAGGTACAACTCCTTTATTCTACCGTTGGAAAAAAAATGGTAGTTTAATTGTTAATGCGAATGCTCCTGAACTTACCCTGCCTGAACCAGGGTATGAGGATGAAGGTATCTATACCTGTCATATTTCCAATGCATGCGGGGTGGATTCAACCTCACCAGCAACCATCTACCTTGCCCCCCAGATCTGCATGGTGACCGTTGATCCTTTGACAGGAAACAACCTTGTTGTCTGGGAAAAGAATTCCATTGCACCGATCTCCTACTATAATATATACCGTGAAAGCAAATATGCCGGTATATATGATCTGCTTACCACTATCCCATACGATCAACTCAGTATTTATAACGACAGCACTGCCGATCCAACAAGCAGGGCATACCTGTATAAGATTACAGCAACTGACACTTCTGATTATGAAACAGCTATGGATCTGTGTAAAACCCATAAAACCATCCATCTCCTGGTTACAATGAATCCGGAAACGAAAGCAACACAGCTTGACTGGGACCGTTATGTGGGATTTGAGTATGGCACCTATGAGATTTTTCGCAGTGATACAACCATCAACTTTTTAAGCATTGATGCCATGTCAAGCAGTACCTCCACCTGGAGCGATCCTGATCCGGGAACAGGGACAAAGTATTACAGGGTCGCCGCCCTCCGGCCCGAACCATGCTACCCTGTAGAAACCGGAGGAAAGAAGGCCGAATCAGGGCCGTACAGCCACTCCATGTCGAATATGGAAGACAACAGGCTGCAGACCGGTATATTTGAATCCATATTATCAAATGAAAATCTCGGGATACATCCCAATCCGTTCACAGAAAACACTACCCTCACATTCAACAACCCAGAAGGTCTTTCCTATACCCTTTATATTACCGATATCTCAGGGAAAATACTCCGGATCGTGAATGATATAACTACATCTGAGTATGTCCTGAAGAAAGAGGATTTTAGGGAGGGGATGTATTTCGTTGAGTTGCGGGGAGCGAAGGTATACAGGGGGAAGATTATCGTTGAATAATTGATTTCCGATTGAAGATTGCTGTTCCCGAAGGGCCACAATAGTAACCATGGTCGCAAAATCGCAATTGTCGCAAGTGCCGAAAAACAGGCAATCAGCCTTAGGCTGATGCCAATGTTTTTCGAGTATCCTCAAAATGGCAAAGAAATCAAAGATTTCTGTTATTTTGGGAGCCGCAATGGTCGCAAAGTCGCAATGTTCACAATGGTTCAATCATCGGGCAACGGGTGCAGGGAAAAGGAAGTTTTGTGTTCTGAAACAAGTCATCCCGATCCGCCGGCCCCGCTCTGCCGAAGCGGCTGCACGTAGGTGCAGCAGGCGGAGAGGGAACTCCATGGCCTGTACAAATTGACGGGATCTGGAAAAAGAAGATCAAAATAATAACCGGGGGAAATACATAACGGTTCATGACAGGTGGTTTGGTATAAGCGGCGAGGTCCCTCGGTCGCTACGCTCCCTCGGGATGACTTGGTTTTAAAGGCGTATATCATTGATCTTACGATAATTTGAAGCCGGATTGAGAATAATCAGCAAAGGTCTCAAAAAACCAGGCTACCCGTTCAGCCCGTTTGCCCAACCTCTGTATGGGCAGGACAGGATTTTCAACCGGCAGTGAATAACTAACAATGAAATACACCAAAACCCGATTGCCAATCGGGGACGGTTCTGCCGGTTTTCAACCGGCAGCAATAGTGATGAAGTGTGAAACAGAAAAGTCCGGTTTCCAAACGGACACATTCAGGCATCAATGGTTATTAACCATACCATCTGATTTTTATCTAGTGTGGATATGAAAAGGAATTACCGTTTTCCAACCGGACACATTCCGATACCTTTGAGTAAATCAGTTCGGTGCCTGTGTCACAACTAATTTTTTACGCAAAGATCGCAAAGAAAAAAACAAGTTCGCAAAGTGCAAATAACTGTTAATCAGTACTTTGTGAGAAGCCTTTTATTGAGGTTGTGACATACCCCCTTTTAGCTCCCAGCCCCTGGTGTATCAGAATGAGAAGAGGTTCCGGGCTATCCTGGATCATTCCCTTTCCTCAACCTGGCCATTTTCTCATCCAGTTCTGCCTTTTGGGCTGCAAGCTTATCCTGAATTTCTTTCTGTATCTTCTCGGCAGCTTCAGAGGCACCAGTCTGGGCCCTGCTCTCATCATCAGCTTTTTCCATACCCATAGCTCCGGCAATACTGCCCATCATATCACCCATAAAGCCTCCCATAATCTTAGCCATATATTCAGCCGCCTCCTCCAGGTAAGGTTCAATACGTTTTTTCATACCGGCTATAAAAGATTCTATAGATTCATGGTCGCCCAGTACGTTGTCGAGGCGCTCAAATTCCTTCATGACCTCCGTACTGAGCAAATAATTCTCATCCTGGAATTCCATTGATTTCTCCTTTTGTTGCTCAGGTGTCATGGAAAACATATCCTTAAAATATGCCTTCAAATTGTCAAGCCCGGATTTATAAACCTTCTCCACAAGATCCAAAATCTCATCACGGGCAGCTATGAATTCGTCTATTGTCTGTATGGCCTGCAGCCGTGATACGGTCTGTTTTATTATTTTATCTCTTTCTGTCATTGAGATACCTCCGTAAATTTGTATGCTAATTTATTACTGAAATAAAAATACAAAATAAATGACATAACCAGAATTTTGAGAACGGGCTGGTTGGCAAATCAGGCTTAATCTTTCTAAATAACAAAACCAGGATTATGAGAAAGGATTGGATGCACATCAGGTTTAATCCCTCTAATTGATATTCTGTTTATTTTCCTCTGCAAAAAGTTTAAATTTGTTTAACTAAATCAACAAATTTAAACTTTACAGCAGGGAACTCCCTTGAACTTCTTTAATGAGTTTTTGAGTAGTTTTTCATGAAAAAAGTTCATGTACGTTTATTATAATTTTACTTTGGAAGCTATCCTCATAGAAAATATTGGCATACTTGCTATAAGAATATCTCAGCTTCAAAACAAAACTTTTCCGTGAAATAATTCAAAAACAATATTATGAAAAAATCACTTGTTCTATCATTATTCCTTGTACATGTCTTCATGACTGCCGCACAGGAGGTGGACTCAATTACCGATATTCGTGACGGCCGGATATACAGGATTATTAAAATCGGTAATCAATGGTGGATGCAGGAAAACCTTAACATCGGCACCCGCATCGACCGGTTTCAAGCTCCTTCCGATAATGGTGATATTGAAAAATATTGTTATGATAACAGTGACAGTTTGTGTACTGTTTACGGAGGTTTATACCGATGGAATGAGATGATGGATTATAACCCTTCAGATAGTGGAACAATCGGAACCACGCAGGGTATTTGCCCGGAAGGATGGCACGTGCCTACCGATTCAGAATGGAAGGCACTGAAAGATTTTCTGGGATACTGGGATGCAGGGGGAAAGATAAAAGAAGCCGGTACCGTTCACTGGGAAAGTGAAAATGCCGGGGCCACAAATGAGAGCGGCTTTACCGCGTTACCTGGCGGTCATTATGGTGGAATCGCAACTTTCACCAATATATGTATCCTTGCAGACTTCTGGTCCTCTACCGAGAATGAAAGTGACGAAGCATGGGGATATGGACTTAGTCACTATTCCAAAAGCCTGGATAGAGACTGGGAAGATAAAGAGTATGGCTTTTCGGTTCGTTGTGTAAAGGATGAATGATTCATAACGAACATACTAATGTATCAAAGCATTGAGAACGGGATCAATCCAGTGATCACTGTCAATATCATAAACAATAAAATCGCTGTCATACTGCCAGTAAGCCCAGCTCCAGCCAAGACCTTCCATTGTGTCGACGATAAAAGACAGGTAACGGGTCCGGGAATCCATTTCTGCCTTATCGTAAACACCGAACTCGCCCAGGAACAGGGGGCGTTGATGTTCTTTTGACCAGGCCCGGGCCTTATCGAAATCGTCAATAATTGCCTGTTTTTCTTCCTCCGTTCCATTCCATTTTACACCGAGTGAATCAGTTCTGCCGGCCCAGGGTGCTCCCTGGTGGGTAAATCTCATGGGTGAATAATAATGGATCGTTACAATAATATTCCGGTCATTTTCAGGCAGTACCAGATTGTCCAGATGGCTTATCTGATTCCAGTTACCGGGTCCGATGATCACAGTTCGCAACGGATTCGTCTCCCGGACCAATGCCAGACCTTCTGATAAATATTGATTCCACAGTTCATCTGTGAGATTGCCAAAGGGTTCGTTTAAAAGCTCGAAAAGCACATCCTCTGAACTATTCTGAAAATGCGCTGCAACCTGTTTCCAGAATGCCAACCACATTGGTTTCCGCCCTTCAGGATTATCAGCCAAAGCATGAAATTCATGCATATCGAGAATAATCATGAGGTCATTTGCCAGTGCATTTTCCACAGCCCAATCCAGAACCTTCCACCAGTGATCTTTTATTTCAAAGGTTGTTGAATCCATATACCGGAAAGGATGTAAGTTAATACGTACTGTATTGAAACCGGCTTCTTTAATGAGCTGAAAATGTTTCTCTTTAAAACGTGCTTGTTCAAAAGAATTCCAGATAGCATCAT
>LJUQ01000223.1 GCA_001304505.1 Bacteroides sp. SM23_62_1 | reverse complement strand
AGGCAATCAATATATTCCTGCCTGCCTCAATAATCGCTATTATATGCCAGTTTGCCGGAGGATGGCTCAGTGACTTCATCAAATTGAAATACTTTCTCCTTTTCTATATGTTCGCCATGCTGGTTACTACCACAGGTTTGTTTCTCCTTACAAATCATCCCGTTCCTTATTGGCTAATCATTACTGGAAATGGTATATCCTGGGGAATGTATGTTCTGCTGGTTGCTGTCACATGGCCCAGGTATTACGGTTTAAAAAATCTTGGGGCAATATCAGGTTATGCACTTTCCTGGATGGTCATTGGAAGTGCACTGGGTCCTTATTTTTTCAGTCTTTCCTATGAATATACAGGCAGTTTTGATACGGTGGCCATATCGATATTTAGTGTTTCTTTCCTTCTGTTCATTTTGGCGTTCAGGGTAAATAATCCGGTCCGGAAATAGTCCTGACTTACTGTTCAAAAAACTTAAGATTTATCCATTTATTTTTGCAGGGCTGTAACCGTGCACAGCCTCCCGCAAAAATAAATCTGCAATTCATCATACTGCTGATTATTATAAAAATTCCTTCATTCGATCATACATAAAGTCAGGTCAATGTTTTTAATAACATATACTGATGAAAATTATTCATATATTTATCCGATAGTGTTATGAGCATAAATATCGTTGTTCCAAAACTCAACAAATAACAATCCCAATAGCACATTAACTATAAAAAATGAAAGCTTGTTGTTCAGGTTATTTCAATTTAAAATGTTTATATGAAAGAGATCAGGCGGGTATTTCATATTAAAGCAAAACCAGATGAGATATATAATGCTCTTACCAACCCACTTTCTATTGAATTATGGACGGGTTATTCTGCTGTGATGGAGACAAAGGCAGGAACAGAGTTTTCTATTTGGGAAGGTGACATTCACGGTAAGAATGTTGAATTCATTGTAAACAAAAAAATTATCCAGGAATGGTATTTTGGAAATCAAAAGAATCCTTCAATTGTAACCATTGAATTATTTGGTATGAAAGGAGGTACGAAAATCGAATTGATTCATATCAATGTTCCGGATGAAGCCTTTAATAATATTGATTACGGCTGGAAAGAATATTATTTCGGTGCTCTGAAAAGATACCTTGAAAAATAGGCTGTATTTTCCCGACAGGAAAGAATTTATTTCCTTATTATTCTTTCCTTACTGCCTTGAAGATTTTTTCATGAAGTCATAATGTAATAAAAAATAACTATTTTTTCTGCTTGTTCTGCAACCCAAGAAATAATATGTTGTCTTTTATGATGAAATGACTAAATCATTAATTCTTGAAAAAATTATGAGAAAAATTTTTGTTATCATTCTGAGTTTATTTATCACTGCATCTTCATTTGGCCAAGATGAGGAAATTCAGACCCTGTTTGGGTATGGTACACGGATCAGCGGTTTTGGAGGGCCTTTCATGTCGTTTACCATGATCAATGGTGAGTTTGCCCACATGATGGGTGGAGGTGGCGGTGTACTGCTTGGTGATTTTTTCCTTGGAGGCTATGGTGAAGGATTAACCAATTATATTGAGAATATTGAAGGTGGTGATAGAATTGAATTTGGCCATGGCGGATTCTGGACAGGTTATTCATTTCTCGGAATAAAACCCTTACATCCCGCTTTTTCTTTGCAGGTAGGATGGGGCGACATTTCCCTGCGTGATCAGGAAGGTTGGGAGCCCTATTATAATGATAACGTTTTTGTTATCAATCCAACAGTTGAACTGGAGATGAACTTTACAAAGTTCTTTCGTCTCAGCGTGGGTGGTCATTATCGCTTAGTCACAGGGGTAGATGCATCTCTGTTATCCAATCAGGATATGTCTGGACCAGGTGTATTTCTCGCTTTCAAGTTCGGATGGTTCTAGGTAATATTTCTACCAGGGAAAATATTATCTTAGCTGCCAATAAGTTCATATATACCTGAATTTTTGATGAGAAAAGTATATGATTTCATTATCATCGGTTCAGGATTCGGCGGTAGTGTTGCAGCTTTACGGTTGGTTGAAAAAGGTCATTCCGTTCTGTTAATTGAAAAGGGGAAACGATACCATTCTGAAGATTTTCCCAGGAATAACTGGAATCTGAGAAAATATCTCTGGCTCCCGCCATTACGATTTTTTGGTTTTCAAAAACTGACATTTTACCGCCAGGCAAGTATCCTTTCCGGAGTTGGGGTTGGAGGTGGAAGCCTTGTTTATGCAAATACGCTTTTAATGCCAACCGATGATTATTTCCAGCATCAATCCTGGGCAGAATTCAAGGACTGGAAAAAAACCCTTCTTCCCTATTATGAAAAAGCAGGATTCATGATGGGAAGAGTTAAGTATGATAAACTTAACATTGAAGATGAATTACTCCAGGAGATAGCCTGTGACTTCGGACGTGCCCATACTTTCGATACTGTTTATGTTGGTGTAAATTTGAATAATCAGGAAAAGCCTGTTGATCCTTATTTCAAAGGGCATGGTCCGGAACGTAAAAGTTGTACTGAATGTGCTGGCTGTATGGTAGGTTGCCGGGAAAATGCCAAGAATTCTTTGGACAAAAACTATTTGTATTTCGCAGAAAAATTTGGTGCCACAATTTTAGCAGAAACTTATGCAGACAGAATTAAATACATAAACGGTGAATACCTTGTTGAAACAAAATCCTCAACAGGTTTTTACAAAAAAAATAAAAATATAATCAGATCAAAAGGTCTGATTCTGGCAGGTGGCACACTGGGAACTTTGGAACTTCTTCTGAAACAGAAACATAAGTATAAAACACTTCCGGGGCTCTCCGACCGTCTTGGAGAAAATGTTCTTACCAATTCTGAGACATTATCGGCAGTGTCAGGTATTAAACAAAAAATGAATAATGGCCTTGCCATTACTTCTATATTCCATCCCGACAAAAATACCCTTATTGAAGTAGTAAAATATCCAGATGGTTCAAATGCACTCAAATGGTTTTTTTGTCTCTCTGCCAAAGGGACGTCACCTCCCTTTTTCCGTATTTTTCGACTAATTGGCAAAACATTTCTCAATCCCATATCTTTCCTGAAAACTGTTTTCAACTTTAACTGGTCAAACGGTCTTATTATTTTCCTTGTTATGCAACATATTGAAAACTACATGCGATTTGTATGGGGAAAAAATTTTCGAGGTGGGAAAATGGTTGTCAATAATACCGGCCATAAAAAAGTTCCAGCATATATTGATATCGGGCAAAAAGTGATGGAAACCTATGCATCCAAAACAAAAGGAATTGCACAAAATATTATTCTCGAGATCATGTTCAATCGCCCTACTACCGCTCACATACTGGGAGGATGCCCAATGTCTGAAAATATCAGTAATGGTGTTATTGATGACAGGTTTCAGGTTCATGGTTATCCAGACATGTATATTGTTGATGGTTCAGCGGTGCAGGGAAACCCGGGTGTAAATCCAAGTTTTAGTATACTTGCCATAGCTGAATATGCTATGGATCAAATCCCCGGAAAAGCCGGGCAAAGCGCTATCAATCTTGAACAGCTTATTAAAACTTTTAATCCCCATTAGATGAACCAGCAGGAATTAATAAATCTGAACGAAAGACAGAAAGAATTTTTCCTATCCGGAAAAACGCTGGATGTAAGGTTTCGCATCAATGTGTTAAAAAAAATTAGAGAACTGATAATCAGCTATGAATCCCAAATTTTTGATACTTTGCAAGAGGATCTTGGAAAACCCTGTTTTGAATCATATGCCAGTGAAACAGGGATGATTCTACAGGAATTAAACCTGATAATAAGGAATCTTCATAAATGGTCGTGTAATAAAAGAGTGTATACACCATTGGTACATTTTATAGCCCGCAGCTATTACCGCTTTGAGCCTTATGGCAGGGTGTTAATCATATCGCCATGGAATTATCCATTCCAGCTATTATTTAATCCTCTTATTGGTGCTGTTGCCGCTGGTAACTGTGTAATTGCCAAACCGTCACGTTCAGCAGTTCATACAAGTGAGTTCTTAATTAAAATGATTAATGATCGCTTTAATCCTGAACATATTCATCTGATCAGAGGCGGACATGATGTTAATCAATGGATACTGAAGGAAAAATATGATTATATTTTTTTTACAGGTAGTTCAGAAGTCGGAAAGCAGGTTATGAAATCTGCAGCAGAAAATCTCACCCCTCTTTCACTTGAACTGGGCGGTAAATGTCCTGTCATTGTCGCCAAAGATGCAAACATACGGCTTGCTGCTAAAAGAATCCTGTGGGGGAAAATGCTTAACGCCGGTCAGTCATGTGTTGCCCCGGATTATGTTCTGGCACATACTGATATAAAGGATGATTTAGTTTCTGAAATGAAATCATACCTCATAAAAACCTACGGCTCATATCCAGACCGGAGTGCTGATTTTTGCAGGATCATAAATCCTCAAAATGTTAAGCGGATTCAATCATATCTTACAAATGGGAACATTATTCATGGTGGCATGATCGATACGGAAAAACGATATGTAAGTCCCACTTTGACAGAAAATATTTCTCCGGATGATCTCATCATGAAAGAGGAGATCTTCGGACCCCTGCTGCCTGTTATGTCCTTTAACCAGCTTGATGAAGCCATTGAATGCATCACGAATCTTTCAAGACCACTTGCTATTTATCTCTTTACCAGATCAGCCTCAGTCAGAAAAAAGGTTATGACACAAACACAGTCGGGAGCTGCCTGCATAAACGATACAGTTGTATATTTTATTAATCCACACCTTCCTTTCGGGGGAGTTGGAAAAAGCGGAATGGGAAGGTATCACGGACGTTTCAGTTTTGAAACATTCAGCTATAAAAGATCTTTCATGCATAAATCCAATTTAATCGATTTTCCCGTCCGATACCCTCCCTATAAAAACAAAATTAACCTATTACGATTACTTGTGCGTTAAGAAAACGGAAAGTTGTTTATCCAAATTTTTAAAAAATATGAGTGAAGAAGGCCGTGTTATTAAATCAACTGGAAATTTTTACACTGTTGTTACAAGCGAGATGGAAAAAGTTGACTGCATACTTACGGGGCGTTACCGTCTTGAGGATCTTAAAAGCACGAACCCTGTAGTTGTGGGTGATCTTGTAGTATTTGATCGTATTGCCAGAGAAAAGCAAGGCAGAATCATTGACGTACTTGAAAGAAAAAATTATATTATCAGGAAATCTTCAAAACTATCAAAAACCTATCAGGTAATTGCAGCAAATATCGACCAACTCTTCCTGATGGCAACAATCGCCTATCCGAAGACTTTCCCTGAATTTATCGACCGCTACCTTGTAACAGCTGAGGCATATAGTATTCCTTCCATCCTCTTATTTAACAAAACCGATCTTTATGATCATACCCAATTTGGTTATCTCAAAGAATTGATGAATACTTATACTAAGATCGGCTATCCTTGTTATGCTGTTTCCTCACTCAACAAAAATCATTTAATCAAACTGGAAAAATTATTTATTGATAAAATAACACTGATTGCAGGTAATTCCGGCGTTGGCAAATCAACCTTTATCAATACTCTATTTCCTGATCTAAATCTGAAAACACAGGAAATTTCCAATCACCATCAAAAAGGCAAACATACCACCACTTTTGTTGAAATGTTCCCATTACCTTGTAGTGGTTATATCATTGATACTCCAGGTATTAAAGGTTTTGGGATAATAGATATGGAAAATGAGCCTCTTTTCCATTATTTCCCTGAATTATTCAGGATTTCAAAATATTGCAAATATTATAATTGTATCCATGTAAATGAACCAGATTGCGCTGTAATCGATGCTCTTGAAAAAGGTGAAATTAGTCTGTCAAGATACAAAAGCTACCTTAGCCTTCTGGAAGAACAAAAGGATATTAATAATAAATATAGAAAATAAGCGGTTGGTGAATAAGTTAAAATTTTTATCTGAAGTTTTGAAGTTTATACTTTTTGAAATCCCAGGTATCTTTAATTTTAATATTTTAGCCAAATAATTCCAGGAAGTTGAAGTTTTGAAATATCCTCATAAATATCCTAAACAGTTGATCAGAATGATATGAGAAGGACTTTCATAATAATATTAATCAGTGTTTTCGCTTTTATTGCTGTAAATACCTTATTCTATATCAATATTTATAAAAATCAGCTGGCATTCCAGACCGACTTATTAACACGTCAGATCAGACTTTGTGGTAGTGCCATTGAACAAAACGGGCTTAGCTTTGAGAGCGAAGTCAATTATATTCTCTATTCAGAAGATATAACTAGACTTTTCAAGGATACTGATATAAAAGAACCAGAATGCAAAAATCTCGAACTGTTTTATGCTAAATACCAAAATCTGATCAACAAAATCAATTTGCTTGATAATCAAAAACATGTATATAGTCTAATCCTTGATAAAAGAAATAATTTTGTTTCAGATTTATATGAATCGCAACAGCAGATTGCTCTTCTCGACAGAGATAAACTCTATACAGAAAATGGGCAATTTTATTTTGCTATCCCTGTATTCAAGGATAATATTGTACAATCAAATATTATCATTGAAATAGATTTCATCCATTATGTCGGAACTGTTTTCGATCAGTACAAAATTGAAAATACATTATGGCAATGGATGATGGCAATTGAAGGGGAAATCGTTTCAACATTCGGAAATGATTTGATAGTTGATTCCAGAGACCTGGAAAAGATATCTGAAGAGATCACAGAGGGCAACGAAGGCTGGATCGTTCATAACATCAACATAAATGGAGAAACTGTCAAAACGGTTTCAGTCTTTTTTCCCATACGACTGATACGCAAAGATTTCGGTATTATCTTTTCAATAAAATCAGATCTTTTCCTTCAGTCCATATATCTTAAGATCATTATTATAACTATTGCCAGTGTGGTACTGATGATCCTTATCCTGTATATCAATTTCAGGATCATAAAGGTAAAATCAGCTGAAGCACGTAAATATGAAATTTCTGAACGGGCATTAAGGAAATCTTTTGATCATTTACCTGTTGGTTTAATTATTATCAATCCGGATCAAACCATCCGGATCATGAATAAAGCTGCTTCAGATTTATTATTACTCGATAATAAAAATGATTATGAGGGAGAAAAGATTAACCAAATAATGACGGAGGATCTCGATAAACAAGCCGAACAAATCTATCATATAGCATTTGGTGAAGGCATTAAATTCACTGTAAGTAATCAAATTCATGAGAACATTTTATTCAAGCAGACATTTACCGCTGATATTAATAACCACCAGATCAGCATTTTAATAATCTTTGACATAACTCCATTTGAAAAAACCCAAAAGCTTGATAAACTGGCACACATTTCAAAATCAAATCTAATGGAGAACATGATCCATGAGATCAGGACGCCCCTTGATGAAATAAGAAAATCTCTCACATTTCTTTCCGGGAATAAGTTATCCACAGAACAAAAAGAGCACCTTCAATCTATCCAGAGATCAATTGATCTGCTGGAAAATCTGATTAAAGCATTCACTGATTTTTCAAAGATTGAAGCCAGAGAAATTGTATTTGAAAAGATCCCTTTCAGACTAAGGGATGAAATAAATCTGGCCATTGAACAATTAAAGCATCACACTATAAATAAGAACAATAGCATCATTACCAAAATCAGGAATGATGTACCGGATAAAATAATCGGTGATCCATTCAGACTTCGGCAG
>LJUQ01000040.1 GCA_001304505.1 Bacteroides sp. SM23_62_1 | reverse complement strand
CAGGTAAAATGAACCATGTTGGGACAATTTCAAGAAACACTTTTTGTGTATTCAATGATCTAAAATAAAGTGCCGCACCGGAGATGGCAAATACGGTTGCCTGACTGGTTGACTGGGGAATACCTAGCAGATTTGCCATTAATAAGGAAAGTGCAACGGAAAGAAGTATACATGTTGTGACAGTTAGTGTCATATAATCGGTCGCAATGATTCCTTTTCCAATCGTCATTGCAGTTTCTTTCCCGGCAATCAGGGCCCCCAGAAAAACCATTAAACCGAAAAGACCTGGTATCCTGCCGCGACGGATCAGCTGGGCTCCGAATGCTGATGCGAATGATGGTGATGTGCCACTTCCTCCCATGTTTATCGCAAGGAACATGGCAACAAGAAATGGGATCAACAGATGGCTGAAAAGTGGAGATAACATTAAAAGGTTATTCTAAAAATTGATTTAACTGATCAAAATAACTGATATAAAATTATAATCAATTAACAGGAAAATATGTGTTTAAAAACAGTTGGGGGATATAAGGCTGGATGAAGATTCTCTGTGTGCTAGCCAAATGTTATCCTGACAGATAAGGCAATATCATCAATTATAAGATTGAAATCACTGATGATATTAAAGCCGGGTTTCCAATCGAGTCCAACCGATACAGGAATATCCGAAAAGGCATATTCCAATCCTATAATTCCATCTAATCCAGCGTATGGTTTTTTGCCTGTATGATCTGTTTCCCATGGTACCTCATCACTATTAAGCATTCCCGCATGCATGCCACCGCCACAATATAAATACATTCCTTCAGTATCAAAAACTTCAAAATGATATTCGTATAATAATGAGCCCATTATGCCCTTATGCCTGAAAGATACGATACCTTCAATGGCGCCACGGCTCTGAACAGCCTGATTGGTTTTTAAAAATAGTTTTCCATTGATCCCATATGATAATCCTATCCTTACACCTGCCGCGAAATCATAATGCTGGCATCTGGCAGATTGAAAAAAAAGAATGCTCAATACCAGAAAGGATAGAATTCTAAATTGCATGGTATCCGCACTTTGTGATTGATTAACACAAAGGTAGCTAATATGAAGAAATTAGAACTCATGCCCTCTCCCCGTACGGTAAGGCGATAATGCCCGCCCGCCTGACCGAGTCATTCGGGCAGGAATGTACCGTTCCGTACGGGCGGGCTGTCCCCCTCTCTCGCGAGAAAGCGGGGAATCAAGGGTGGCAAGTGGTGTTATTACTGTATATTTTATTCCAGTACAAAATTAATCGGAAATGTAAACATTACCTTGACGGGTTTTCCATCCTGGATTGCAGGCTTAAAATCCGGTAGCATCTTAATTACCCTGATGGCTTCATCTTCCAGTAATTTAATATGTTCAGCGCTGTAATTTGCTGATTCGTCGCCTTTTATGAATTTGACTACCGTAATTCCACCTGCATTTATCGTTACAGATGAAGAAGTAGGCGGAAGGACATCACCCGCAGTTGATTCCACTTTCAATTCCTCAACCTGTTTGGGGGGAGGAGGAGGAGGTACTCCGCTTTTATTGACAAATTGTTCGACTTTACCTGTTTCATCAACAACGAACTGGAGATAGATTTTACCCTGAACTTTATTTTTAGCCGCTTCCTCAGGATATTTAAGATTTTCAATTATAAATTTCCGTAAGGCATCTATCCCGCCAGGGAATTCTGCCATTGTCTCTGGTTCGAGATATACAAGGCTTTCGGCTGGGATTATCTCTTCCATCGGATTTTCACCGATTTTGTCTGATTCTTTCTGGGTGCAGGTAAATATGAAAAATAATATTCCTGCAACCGGCAGTACAAGCATTATCTTATACTTTGCCAATTTTGTTGATCTTGCTTTTTCCATCATTCCTAGTCTTTTATTTGTTATAGAACGGTTAAACGAATGAGTCACTGGAATGAACCTGGCACCAAATAATTCTTCAATAATTCTTATTCTGTAGGTTCGCAGATTAAAACCATTTCCTAAAACCTCCTGATCTGCAATGAATTCATGGTTCTCATTCACTGCGCGTTTAATTGCCCAGGCTGCAGGATTAAACCAGTGAATGATAACAAGGATTTCTGTTAACAGGACATCCAGGGTATGTAACTGACGGATATGGGTTCTTTCATGAATCAGAACAGATTGAAAATCAGGATTATCGAACGACTGTTGGGTCATAAAAATACTGTTCAGGAAAGAGAAAGTAGAGAAATTTTTATCTGTAAGTACAATTCGGATCCCATTCTGCCTGATTAATCCGCCTGATTTCCAGATGATGTGTATCCGGATGAGATTCATGATAAAACGTATGAAAAACAGAATTGTGCCTGATAGATAGAGATATAGAATTGCCTTCCAGAATCCAAAGGAACTTACAGTTCCATCGGAAATCCCGACTGATACCCTTATCTCATCCAGGGTTATAACCTGTATCGACAGGGAAGTATCTCCCCTGACAGGAATAGTGATGAGAGGGATTGCAAGGGAGAAAAGTATGGATGCGATAAGGTAGATGCGGTTTATTCTAAACCAGGTTATCTGTCTCAATACAGCCAGATAAAACAGGTAAAGAATGCCCAGACTTATGGCAGATTTTAAAAGATATAGAAATATGTTATTCATCTGTTTGCTGATTTTGTTTGATTCCGTTCATTATTTCAATAATTTTTTCAGCCTCAGTCAGATCAATTTTGTTCTGATGAGAAAAAAAAGAAACCATCTTTTCAAAAGAATTACTGAAATAATTCTTAAGAAAATTGTTGAGATATTGCTTTGTATAATTCTCCTGGGAAATGAGAGGATAATACTGGTGAGAATTACCATATGATTTGTGTCCCAGGAATCCTTTTTTTTCTAGTATCCTGCATATTGTTGATACAGTATTATATGCAGGTTTACTTTTCCCCGTATATTCAAGAATATCCTTGACAAATCCGCTCTTAATTTTCCAAAGGATCTGCATAATTTGCTCTTCAGCTTTGGTGAGTTGTTTCATTATGTTGGTTTTGAATACAAATATAAACTAAAAATTTAGTTTTAACAACTAATTATATAATTATTTAACTAATTTTTTAGTAGAGCGGGAAAAATAATAAATATATTATTGGAATAGCAGCAGGTTCTGAATTTTGTTTCCATGGGGAGCACAGAAGTATAACTGTGTTAACGGATATATTCAGGTCAATTAGTTATTTTTTTGCAAGTCATTTATTATCCGTTGATTCTGTTGCTAACTGAACTTTTCATATACTAAAGGCCAAGGGACTGTGAAGATATATTTTTAGAAAAAGAAAGGATTATTATTGTTATTATAAAAGTTATTATAAAAGCTGGAAACGTTTTAATATACGGTAAACCAGGAACGTAATCCAGGGTGAGGGTTCTTTTTTCTGACCGAAATCCCATTCCTTCCAGGATAGGTAGATAGATTCAGGTATATATCTGCCAAGATTATCTTTTTTATTTATTAAAATATTGAGCATCTCTTTAGTGCTGGGCAATTCAATGGAGTGCGGGTATTTTGAAAGGACATCCATGGTATGCAATATATCATACCAAACAAAGGGGGCTTTAAGCTTTTTAAAATCAGTACCCATACCAAACAGATAAGGTTTTCTTTCCATCCTTGTTTTCCACAGGTTATCAAAGCTACCAAGACCTTTATCAGCTTCCTTACACTCTTTAAGATCCTCTGTTTCAGAGATAAGTTTTAACATCAGCAGGTTTGCATAAGGGCAAGGATCTTCTTTCCTTCCGGGCCCACGAAATTTTTGTCCGAGCTGCTCTGATGCCCTGCAATGCCATCCGTTCTCATCATTTAAACTGATCAGATGTGCCAGTGATTTTTTAATTTCCCCAGATTGAAAGTAACTAAATTTTATAAGGGAATAAGTAATCAAAGGTGCATCGCAAAGCATCCACATATATTCATCTTTTCCTGATCCACCAAAGTGGGTTGGGATATTCAGCAGGATTTCAAAAGGACCCTCATCTGACTGATGATCAAATATCTTTTTACAGCTATTGGTGATAAAGGGGTCATTCTTATTTATTCCAATTTCTGCGAGGAAGGAAAGAATGTGGATCGGGTGCGATGCATCATTGTGGCGCTTAAGAATATTTCCGGGCCAGTTCTTCAGCTGTTGAATAAGTGTGATTATCATCGGGTGGTTAATCATCTCTTCCCGATCGCGAATGACATCTGGATGATTATGATTCTGATCAAGCAGGTCCATCCTGGTCCGGTATCTAACCCAGGGCACTGACGATAGCAGCCAGTCAATATCCATATTCATATTTGTGAACTTATGCTTTGATCACTCTGCGCACAACTTATATCCCCGGCAAGCAATTCATAGTATTATCGATCCGTTTCTGATATTGATTTTTTTTATTTATTCATCTTTCCGGATTGGATGATTCAAAAACAGCGGCATTTTACCTGGAAAGATCATGTATTTTTTCTGCTATTTGTCTGATATGCTCGGGTGTTGTACCACAGCAGCCTCCAATGATATTTACACCGGCCTCGATGAGTTGAGAAACGTAGCTTGCTGTTTCTTCAGGGGTCTCGTTAAACACAGTTTGTCCTTTAAGGTATTTTGGAATCCCTGCATTTCCATGAATCAGGATTGGAATGTGAGGATTTGCCTGCCGGAGCTCTTTTGCTATTTCAATCATACCCTTTGTTCCATTACCACAGTTAGAGCCAATAATATCCGCTCCTGCGTCAATCAGTTTTTCCGGAATTTCAGCAGGGGAGATTCCCATCATTGTTTTATATTCTCCGTTTATTGTTTTTTCGAATGTCATGGTGCAGATCACTTCGCATCCGGTATTTTCCCTGGCAGCTTTCACGGCCAGGACTGCTTCTTCCAGGTCTGACATTGTTTCCACAATGATAGCATCTGCTCCGCCTTGTTCAAGGGCGACAGCCTGTTCTTTAAAGGCATCATATAATTCCTGGGCAGATACCTCACCCATCATGAGGATGATACCTGTTGGTCCAACAGATCCCAGGACATGCCTGTCAGGCCCGGCTGCCTGCCTTGAAATCTTTGCAGCAGCCTCATTGATTTCAGCGGTTTTTTCAGCAAGCCCATAATGCTTGAGCTTAAATCGGCTGCCTCCAAAAGAGTTCGTTTCAATCATATCTGCCCCGGCAAGGATGTATGATCTGGCAACATCAAGCACATCATCCGGCCTAGTGAGATTCCAGCTTTCAGGACATTCCCCCGGTTTCAGTCCCTTATCATGCAGAAAGGTACCCCATGCACCATCAGATATCAGGATCTTCCCTGCATGAAGTTCTGAAGAAATACTTTTCATTTGATCTTATAAAGGTTAATCTAGAAAAGTGCATTCATATATTCAATTGCTCCCTGTGGATCAGGAGAATAAAAATCGGCTCCGATTTCGCTGCAGAAATCATCATTCAATGGTGCACCACCGATGATGACTTTACGGTCGGGATATTTGTTTTTTATTGTATTCACAACCGTACCCATGTTAACCATTGTAGTGGTAAGCATGGCGGATAGTCCAATAACACATTCCGGATTATCTTCAACAGCTTTCATAAAACGGTCGACAGATACATCCACACCAAGGTCAATAACTTCCCATCCTGCACCTTCTACCATCATACTGACAAGGTTTTTACCAATATCATGCAAATCCCCGGCTACTGTACCGATTACAAATTTACCTTTGCGTTTAACTTCCCCCGACTGGAAATATGGTTTGAGATGAACCATTGCCGTACTCATAGCCTTGGCCGACATCAATACCTGAGGGACAAATATTTTGTTTTCACGGAATTTGAGGCCGACTTTTTCCATCCCGGGTATCAGCCCTTTCTGGAGAATGTCATTGGCTGAATACCCCTGTTCCAATGCTTCTTTAGTGAACTCATCGGCGCCATCCTGCCCTTTCATGTCGGGAGGATAGGGGGATTCTTTATTAATCTTTCCGAATTCAATGCAATGGGCAATTTTTTCTAGGGTCTCACTCATGATAACTGGTTTTATGACTACTGTTAAATATAATCAAAACACTCTGAATGTTGGAACAATAGGCTGTTAAAATTAATAATTAATGAGATATTTAAATTTATTTATTTAACGTGTTGTGCTATTAAATAATGCATGTTTCATTGCAATCAGATTCTCTACAGGTGTATCCCGCGTAATTTCGCAGCCACCGGAAAGGATAAACCTGGAATTTTTCTGATCATTTATTAATTGCTGTGAGCATTTATTAATCTCTTCCGGATTTTTTTTCTGGATACACGACACCGGATCGAGGTTACCGCAAAGGATCATTTTATTGCCGCATTTTTCACGTGCCGTGCTGAAGTTAACCATCCAGTCGAGATCGAGGATATCTGTTCCTGTCAGAGCCAGTTCAGGCAGGATATGTGTGATATCCCCACATATATGTAGTTTGGTAAACGCTCCGATAACATGTATGTAGTCAATGATTTCCTGATGTAATGGCAGGATCATGGAATGGTATGTCTCGGGATCAACCTGAGAACATATGGCATCCCCGATTCCAATTAACAGGCATCCTGCCTCTACCTGGGCCTTTGCAAAATCTTTGGCCGTAATCACACAGATATCCATTAGTTTCCTCACAAAATCAGGTTCCATCAGGAGTTTGAGGAGGATGTTGTTAACCCCCGCAAGATCTGCTGCTTCAGCCAGCGGACCCTCAATCCATCCGTAAACAGGGATGTCATATCCAAGAATGTCATGAAAATATTTTGCTCCCATGATCCTGTCATGGGTACGCTCCGATTTGTAAACATTTGGATTTTTAAGGCTTTCAATATCTTTCAAACTTAGAACTATCGGATTACAGACTGGATTCAGATCTCCGGAGAATTCTACCTTTCCACCGAAAGCAGCAGTTTCCCTGAATGGATCAGAAATCAAACCAACAATATCATGGTCTGTTAGTTCGAGGCATTTAACATTTGACTCGACAAGCACCCTGTAATCCGTCATGAACTCAGTGTAGCTTGAATTATTAATTTTTGCAGCAAATTGCATTAATATTGGATGGAAGAGAATTTTTTCCGACGGTGAATTTTTATTAATCAGGAAGTTATAAAGTTCTGTATGTTTTGTCATGGTTGTGAATAAATGCCATTCGAAAATAATTAAAAGTAATGTTCCAACATTAAAAAACAGCAATGGTGATCATATTGTAGCTAATAAATTTCAAGATTAGAGATAACCGGACAGGCTTTGGACTTTTTAATAGTAAAACGTATTAGATCAGCTGTCACTGGCGGGAATCTCAGGATACGCTTATAGCCAATGGTTGTTTCGGAAGCGATTTGTGTCCATTGATTTTCAACAAATGCCTCAATAGTAAATTCCTGAACCCGTTGCCCAAGTTTAATATGTTCCTGCACCAGGAAACGACTGATCTCAGTTGGTTTACCAAGATCAATTGTAACGACAGCAGTTGTGATATGATCATCCGTGGCCCAGTATGTTTCCGGATCATTATCGTTTATATTGGTAGCCCTGAACTTTTTCGATTCCCCCCTTACATTGGAGGCATCCACGGCTTTTCCTGCTGCACGGTCATCGGCCAGATCTGATTGGATTGTCGCAGCAAGCTTTAAGACCTGTTCAGCATCATTTTCATGGATTAATCCGCGGTGGTCAACCGGGAAATTCAGTAACAGAGATCCGTTGCGGCCAATAGAATGATAATAGATATTCAGCAATTCAGGCAGGGATTTAACCAGGCTGTCCTGTGACTCATGATAAAACCACCCGGGACGGATTGATACATCCACTTCAGCCGGCACCCAGTGCGTCCCATCTTCATCGCCTGTCTGAAGCTGTCGGGCACAGGGGCATCCGGGATAATATTCATCCCGGCGCAACAGGCTCCAGTTGGTTGCATTAACCCATCCCCGCTCATTGCCGCACCAGCGAATATCTGGGCCTGCATCACTGAACATACAGGCATCGGGCTGCAGCTCCCTCACAAGTTTATGTGTATTTGGCCAATCATAATAAGTTTCCCGGTCAATCAAGCGTGTCTCATTGGCTCCCCCATAATAACCTGTCCCACCATTGGCACCGTCGAACCACACTTCAAAGACAGGACCATAATCAGTGAGAAGTTCTGTCAGCTGATTCCGATAATAATTGATGTATTCAGGCTTTCCATAGTCTTCGTGGTTTCTGTCCCAGGGGGATAAATAAATACCCATTTTCAGGCCAAATTCAATGCATGCATCGGCCAGCTCACGGATAACATCACCTTCACCATTTTTCCATTTGGAGTTTTTAACGGAATGCTCAGTATATTTTGATGGCCACAGGCAGAAACCGTCATGATGCTTGGCTGTGATGATGATACCTTTGATCCCGGCATCCCGGCAGACCCGTGCCCATTGTCGGCAATCCAGTTCAGTTGGATTGAACATTTCAGGACTTTCATCACCGAATCCCCACTCTTTGTCAGTGAAGGTATTCATATTAAAATGTACAAACGCATAAAATTCCATCTCGTGCCAGGCAATCTGCCGCTCAGAAGGGATGGGACCATAAGGTTCGGGTGGGGGAGTATTGTTGCAGGATGATGATATTCCAACAAGACCAAAAAGGATTATGATTTTACAGGTTTTCATATTAATTAAATTCAGGTTGTTATTGTTCGTGGATTAGAATTATATAAATGTACATGAACTTTTTTCATGAAAATCTACTCAAAGACTCATGAAAAAAGCACATGGGAGTTCCCTGCTGAAAAGTTTAAATTTGTTGATTTGATTAAACAAATTTAAACTTTTTACAGAGGAAAGGTAGTAATTGTCTCAATTGTAGCAATTGCCTCCAGGATCGCAGTTGTAAAGTGCACTGGGTGTAATGTAGTTTGAGAAATATGTGTGGGTGTGGTTACTGGGAACACTCAGGTGATGACTCAGAGTCATCGCCTGAGCATCAAAACCAGGTGTATCAACCTGCGCTTAAATTATAGATAATATTTCTCTTCATTAAGTATTCCATCACGAACTTAAAGTTTTGTTCATCACGGCCAATATATTCCGGAGGGCAGATACCCGGTGAACAAAAGCCATGGCTGATTATAAGATCTGCAACTGCTGCACAGGCATAGCCTGTGGTCCTTGCCATTGATAATGTTCCTGATTCCGGTTCATATTCATCGTACATGTCATATATATATTCCCGATGTATGTTATGTTCACTTCCTTTAATGATAATTTTCATGATTGTGAAATCGCCTTCGCCAGTTTTCATTTTCCACAGGGGGAACAATAGTTTTACTGTAAGGTCAACCGGGCGGATCATTTTGCCATCAACTTCGATTTCGTCTTTTGAAAAAAACCCGGTTGTTCTCAGTGCTTTAATATAATTTGTCGTACCGGGATAACGCAGGGTTTTCTCGATCATATTGGGTATATCAATCGTGTTGAGGAGGGATCTTAGTCCATCTGAGTTCCAGGCTTCCAGCTGACCGATCCCCGGGAAATCAAGTGTCTCCAGATCCGACAATGCTTCTTTTGTTATAATCCGGCTCTTCTGAATAAACCTGGCAGGGCGGGTATATTCCTCGATCACATCGGCAGGGGAGAACACTGCCTTGTATTCATATGGCCATTCACGAACCAGTGGAAGTCCTCCCACATAGCAGAAGAAATCTTCAATATTCATTTTTTTGTGATGATAACCAAGGATAAGATTGCTCATGCCCGGTGCCACACCACAATCAACTACAGCTGTAATATTTTTATTACGGGCAAGATCATTGAGGTTGAAATAATCTTCGGGCATGAATGAAATATCGACAATGTTCTTGCCTACCTGTAAAACTGTCTCAAGTGTTTGATAACCAAGGTTTCCGGGTAACGCCCCGATTACCAGGTCATGCCCTGATATCAGCCTGACCAGCTTCTCCCGGTCGGAAAGATCTTCCTGGATTGTTTGAATTCCTGATTTAATAAGCTTGTCAAATACATCAGTTTTCAAATCAATGACAGTTACGCGGTATTTCCTCGAAAGATCAAGAGCAATAGCTTTACCGACAAGTCCGCAACCAAGAACGATTATTTTCTCAGGCATATCAGTAAGGATTATTCTGTATGTTATAAAAATAGAAAACTCGTTGCAATTGACAAGGCATTTTTAACTGGATGATGTAATAATGCAAAATCACTTAAAAGAGAGTAATTGAAAATTGAAAATCTTTGAAGCTTTCTCGCGTGTACTCAGAACTAAATAAATAACGTATTATGCTATAAAAGACGATAATATTGATAATCAGATTTATATCAGGCCGGGCCGGCGCCCCCTGATATGAAAAAATAATATTCAATAACATGCATTATTTAAAAGCACAACGCGTTTACAAATAATATTTAGCATGAGTTCGAGCGAAGATGGACAATGTAATATGTTGTTTATTAAGAGCAGGGTAAGTACGGCATCTTTTCATGAGAAATTAGTATTTTTAAGATCGCAGGATGAATCTCCTTTAACTCAAAAACAAAAATATGGCACGTTTTATAAAAGACCGTTCCAAGTCGAAAGGAACCGCTCCCGGTTCCCTGATACTGATAGGTGACCAGAAGATGGAAAAACCCATCATCAGGCTTATGGAATATGATGCTGAAAATTTAATTGAAAAGGAAATTGAATCCATTGAAGAAATTATTTCCTGTAAAAATTCCAGTAAGGTATCATGGATTAATATATGGGGTATCCATGACCTGGACATGATTCACAGGATTGGAGAAATTTTTGAATTGAGCCCGTTGTTTCTTGAAGATTTACTGAACACTGACCAGCAACCCAAGTACGAAGATGGAGATTCATATGATGGATTTATTATGAAAATGCTCAGGTATAATGAAAACACAAAAAATATTATTTCAGAACAACTAACGCTGGTTCTGGGAGAACATTACGTCCTGACGTTACAGGAACAGGTAGGGGATGTTTTTGATCATGTACGGTCCAGAATCCGGAATACAAAGGGGAGGATACGCCTGAACGATAATGACTACCTTGCTTACGCTTTAATGGATACAGTTGTTGATAATTATGTCCTCCTGATTGAATCCGTCGGTAGACAAATTGAACAACTGGAAGAAAGAATATTTCATGATCCGGATAGGCAATTGGTGGAGGAAATTTATCACTATAAGACGGAAATAAATTATATCAGAAAATCCGTCAGGCCTGCCAAGGACATGATGAATGATCTGTTTAAAGCAGAGCAGTCATTCTTCCATGAAAAAAACCGAATCTTTCTTAAAGACCTTAATGAACTGGTTCTTCATGCAACAGATGCAATTGAGCTCTACAGCAGTATGATCTCAGATCAGTTAAATATATATCATACAAATGTGAGTAATAAAATGAATGAAGTAATGAAAGTCCTTACCATCTTCGGGGCAATATTCATTCCACTTACTTTTGTTGCCGGAATCTACGGAATGAACTTTGTGAATATTCCTGAGCTCAGATATAAATACGGTTATTTTATATTTCTGGCAGGCGTGGTAGTAATCAGTGGCGGATTATTACTGTTCTTTAAAAGGAAAAAGTGGTTATAATTCTTATGCAATTCCTTATCTGGTCACATGTTATTCATTATCAGCATGTTCATGAATTGTATTTCATAAAATTTAGTTGTCCTTCCCCGGAGCCCTGGCGGAGGTGTACAGGGCCCCGGAGGAAGGAAATGAAGTAATTAAAACTTCAGGTTTAATCGATCATTTTTCTTATTTCAACCTCATCTGAATACTTCCCATGTATTCTTTATTGTTATAGACATTGAACTTATATATCCCTTTTACAAGTTTATGGTCGGGTTTATATATGAGTTCTGCCCTTTTAGCATTCTGGGTCCCGGCGGCTGTGCCCGTCAGGCTGGCCATCAGATTTTTGTTTTCGTCATAAAATTTCATTGTTACTGAATTATCATCCTTACTTGACAATTCTTTACCATCCGGTGTAACAAGTTTAAAGTACAGATCCTTTCCTAAATTGGCGGGGACATCAAAGCTGACCATCAGTTTGTTTGTTCTTTTTGCTGCTACTGTTAATTTATCGTGCTTGCCTTTCAGGGCTTCCACCCGGTAATTATCAGCCAGCATGGCCTCCAATAATGCATTATGGGTTGTCAGTGATTCATTTTCCTTCTTCATGGATGCTAGCTGGTCACTGAATTTTTTATTCTCCGCGATCAGCTTATCCATATCCATATTCAGGCTGGCAACCTGTTCTTCAAGCTTTTTACGCAAGGCTTCAAGTTCAGCATTTTTCTTTTTCAGATCATTGAGAGAGGCATTTTCTGCAATCAATTTCCGGATTTCAGATTCCTTTTTTGCTAGCTGGTCACTGGTTTCTTTCACTACCTTGTCCAGCTGTGCATTCTTACCCTGCAACGCTGTCAGATCCTTTTTAAACTTATCAATCGATTTTTCAAGATTAAGCTTTTCAGAAAGCAATGTTTCTGACCTGATTTTTTCATTTTCAAGCTGGTTTTTAAGGGACCTGGTAGAGTAAAATAAAATTCCCGATAGAATCAGGAAGGCTGCTGTTGCTGCAATAAGGGCAGTCTGGGTTCTGTTCATCTGTGTTTTCATCTTTTGAGTTTTTAATGAATAAATTTGTTTTATTGACTCAAAAGTATGGTGGGGTAATGAAGAAGAAATTAAAAAGAGATTAAAAAGGGATTAAAATTTCAATTCTTAACTGGAAGAAATAGTGTAAAATCACTGCCTTTTGTAATCTCCGATTCAATGGTAATATTTCCCTTATGCAGGCTAATGATTTTTTCAACGAGCGACAGGCCGATACCGTGTCCCTTAATACCAATTGCATTGCTTGCGCGGTAAAATGGCTGGAACACCATTTTAATTTCTTCTCCCGGAATTCCGATTCCTTTATCGGAAAACTTCATGATCACATGATTGTTTTCATGATTGATAAATATATCGGATGTGTGGTTGTCGGAATATTTACAACCATTGTCAATCAGGTTAACCAGTGCTGTTTTTAGCAACAGTTCATTTCCCCTGACCATCAGCTTATCATCATCGTCAATTGATTCAGAAAAATTGATATAAATATGGTAGTCACGATGCCTTTTCTGGATCTCTTTCCTTGCCTGCCAGAGTATATCATCTATCCTTATCAGGCTGAAATCGGCTTCTGAAAATTCCGAACTGGCCTGGGCCAGCAGCAAAAGTCGGTTTGAAATATGATTAAGGTTTTTAATATCTTCAAGTACAGAAATGATTGTATTCCTGTATTCTTCATTTTTCCTTGCATTCATCAGGATAACTTCCAGCTGGCCTGTAATGACAGTCAGGGGTGTCCGAAGTTCATGAGAGGCATTAGCAATAAAGTTTTTCTGAGTTTTAAATGCAGCTTCGAGCCGATTGAGCATCTTATTGAATGTTAGTGCCAGCCGGGCCAGTTCGTCTTTCCCGTTTCCTTCTGAAACCCTCATGTCCAGGTTTGATATGCCGATTGCATCCACCTGTGACATGATGTCGGAGATGGGATTCAGGGCCCGCGATGCAAAAATCCTTCCCGAAAAAAATACAATAACCAGGCTTACAAAGAAAACTATAAGAAGAATAAGCCGGAGGCGTTTCAGTTTACCAATCCCAAAAATATCAGTAGCTGCAGCGAAAACAACAAACCTGTCGTACTGGCCAGCATAAAACTGGCCAAGAATCTCATAAGATTTTTGTTTCAAACGGACTTTGTCGTTCAGCCTCACCTCATTAATTAGTTCCGTGGAAATGTTTAATGATTGATCTTCATCAGTGCTATAAATGACATTGTTCTGGTAATCATATATGATAATTTTTTCATTGGGAAGGCTTACAGGATTGTTTTTCTCAATTCGCTTAAGTAAATCAGCATTGATTTCATCTATTTCTATCAGCATCTGCGCCACCATCTTTGCCTTACTGTCTAGCCTGTCATAGAATTCTTCCCTTCGTGTGCCGGAAAAGGAAAAATAGATCGCCAGTGAAGCAAGTAGTAGAATCAGGGCAACAATGGCTATGAACTGGTAGAGTAATTTTCTCCTTATTTCCATTATGGTTCATCTATACTATAACCCAGCCCAATCCTGGTCTGGATTAACTTATTTTGAAAATCTTTATCGATTTTTTTCCTTAATATATTAATGTATACATCCACAACATTGGTTCCCGTGTCAAAAGTAATATCCCATACTTTTTCCGCAATTTCTGGCCTCGATATTACTTTTCCCTTGTTCATCATCAGGAATTCAAGCAATGCAAATTCCTTTGCGGTGAGATCAATGATTTTATCTCCCCTTCTGGCAGTTTTTTTATCAAGATCCAGCTCAAGATCAGCAATTTTTATCAATCTGGATGTCTGGATCAATCCTGATGATCTTTTTGAGAGAACCTTTATCCTGGCAAGAAGTTCGGCAAATTCAAATGGTTTTACGAGATAGTCGTCTGCCCCTGCATCGAATCCGGATATCTTATCATCGGTAGAGCCAAGGGCTGTCAGCATTAAAACCGGCACTTGCAGGCCCTTTTCGCGGATCCGTTTACAAAGTTCGTATCCGTTCAGATAGGGGAGGATGACATCCAGGATGATAAGATCATACTTCTCTTTAATAGCAAGCCGTTCCCCCATCTGCCCATCATATGCAACCTCCGTTTCATATCCCTGCTCCTCAAGCCCTTTCTTAATGAATTCAACAACTTTTGGCTCATCTTCAACCAGCAGAATTTTCATGGTTTATTTGTTTTAATACAACCTGAGATTAGTCAAAATTATATAAATAATAATTTAACCAGGATAAAGAAGGTAGACATTCAGTTGAATTTTCGGATTTTTACTTAAAACCTTTTCTGGTTGCAGGTTTTTGCAGTTAAGAACAGTTTTCGCAGATCAGCCTGAGGAGGGACTTTGTAAAATTCAGGCGATCTGCGAGTAACAATATCAGAGCACTATTAATTTACGTTCTTTTGTACCAATTCCTGCCGTGGTTCCAGCAACTGGAAAAACTGATCCAGTTCAGGCAGGATGATGATCTCGGTTCTGCGGTTAATCTGTCGTCCTTCGGACGTTTCATTTGTACTTTTTGGAATATATTCAGATCGGCCACCGGCTGTCATTCTATCCGGTGTAATACCATGTTTGGTTTGAAGTAAGCGTACCACTGAAGTTGCCCTTTTTACACTCAGATCCCAGTTGTCGGCCATGCATGATGTCGAAATAGGTACATTATCCGTATGCCCTTCCACAAGAATTTCAAGCTCCGGGTGGTCGTTCAACACTTTAGCTATTTTACCCAGAATTGTTTCAGCCCGGGGACTGATTTCCGCACTTCCTGACTTGAACAACATTTTATCTGAAATGGAAATATAAACTACTCCTTTCTTTATTTCTATATTGATATCATCATCCCCAATATCGCCAAGCGAACGTTTGAGATTCATAACAAGCACCAGGTTAAGCGAGTCTCTGTGCCTGATGGATGAGGTAAGGTCTTTGATATACCTGTTCTGATCATTCAGCGCATCAAGGGATTTTCGTATACTTTCAGCTCCGGCTTTGCTGACAACAGACAGATCGGCCAGCCTGTCCAGGAGATTGGTATTGGCACTTATAAAATATTCCAGCTGTTGTTCAAGAAGGAGAACCTTGTTCTGTTCGTTTGCGAGTTGCATTTCCAAGTTAATAAACTTATTGTATAAATCTTTATTCTCACCTATCACGTCTCTGTGCCTGCTTTCAAGATTATTATACCTGTCCTGGCATTCTGCCAGCTTATCGATGCATTGTTTGGATCTGCCCTGCTCCTCGTTCAATACTTTTTTACTGACACAGGATGAGAAGAACAAACCTATCAGGATGATCGCAACATGCCCCCGGTACTTACTAAATGTGCCGAGAAGACTGAATCCATCATCCATATCTGTTTCAGAATAATAAGCATGCAATGCCCTGTTCTTTATACTTGTTTTAGTCTCATGGTCTATCTTTGCGGATCTGTTCATTTTCCTGTATGGTATATTTTTAAATGTTCTTGACATGGTAATTTGATTTTAGGGTTTAAATTTTATTTGTTTGCGGAGGTGAAAGTACATCCCCGGAATTAAGATCAAATGAAAAAGAAATTAAAAAGGGATTAAAAATAATTGTATGGCGACTGAATTATATACATTAATTTAGCCAAACATGTAACTTGCTAATGTTTTAGATTTTTATTTTATTATGATATTACATGCCATTCATATTGATCCGATACTTTCAAAATTTGTTATCCTTTCCCTGACCATCATCCTGGCGGGATTTCTGTTCCGTGTTTTAAAACAACCAACCCTTCTGACATATATTATCGTAGGATTACTGCTGGGACCAAATGGTTTTAAAGTGATTACTGATGAGAGTATTGTAACCAACCTGGGTTCACTGGGACTGGTTTTATTGCTATTCTTTATTGGGATGGAAATCTCATTGCCGAGGCTAATAACAAATTGGCGGATATCAGTAATTGGTACCCTCCTGCAGGTTATCGTTACCATTCTTGCAATCTTCCTGGCCGGTAAATATTTTGATCTTGAAATACGCCAGGTGGTTTTCTGGGGATTTGTCCTGAGCCTGAGCAGCACAGCAGTAATAGTTAAACTGCTTGATGAAAGAAAAGAAATTAATTCACGAATCGGACAGGTTGTGCTGGGTATCCTTCTTGTACAGGATTTGCTGATAGTGCCAATGTTAATAGTGATTGGCTATATGGGTGGTGAACTACCCAAAACCCCGGAATTGATAAAACAACTGGTTGGTGGATTACTGATCATCGGCGTGATATTGTTAATACTTATCAGGAAGCAGATTAAGTTACCCTTTAAAAAATATATTACAAAGGACCATGAACTGCAGGTTTTTGTTGCCTTCACCCTGTGTTTTGGATTTTCGGTTATAACAGCCATTCTTGGTCTGTCTGCCGCACTTGGAGCCTTTGTGGCAGGAATGCTGGTATCATCTGCAAAATCAACGGAATGGGTGTATCAAAGCCTCTTGTCTTTTAAAGTAATGTTTGTAGCTCTTTTCTTTGTTTCAATCGGGATGCTTATCGATTTGAATTTTATAGCAGCAAATTATCATATCATCATTTTAATGACTATAATTGTTTTCACTATAAATAATATTATTAATACCCTTGTCATTAAGGCGTTTGGCATGTCATGGGGAGAAAGCATTTATGGTGGCGCGTTACTTGCCCAGATTGGGGAATTCAGCTTCATAATTGGCTCAACAGGTTTCCTTGCAGGTATTATCGGCCAGTACTCCTATGAATTGATCATTAATATCATTGCAATTTCGCTCATGCTAAGCACATTCTGGATATATACCATTCATTCTTTCGTGAAGAAAAGAATCGCTTGAAAAGCCCCTTATCCGGTTAATCATCATAAATTTTTAATTGATTGTCTGCTAAGTTGTATATAATAAAAAATTTAAATTTTGAATCTGCTCCGAAAAGTTGGTAAATATGGAAATGCCACAAAGACATAAGGTCACAAAGATGCACAAAGAATTATATTTCAATAAAGTAGATTTTGTGATTCATAGTGTCTTAGTGCCTTTATGGCAAAAAAATTTCTTTTCGGAGTGGACTCAATCTTTAAGAATTTAAAAATACAACAGACATCACCGAATAGGCTGTTGAAACAATTATCGAACTACTGTTGAATTATCTACACAATTAATAACTGAGGCACAACTGAACTAACTACTGAAGCACAACAGAATTATCGAATGAAGCACAAATTCATTATGGTTCAGTTGTTTTTGAAAAAATGTTCAATATCGTTGTAATTGTTATACCTGACGACAATTATTTTTACTATTTTCAAGACCTGATGTTATAACGCTTTAACATAATGTATCATGTCAGCTATAAAAGGTAATAACAGGCTTCAGGGCCCTCTGCCGAAAATTGGTATCAGGCCTGCTATCGATGGCCGGCTTGGAGGGGTCAGGGAATCTCTTGAAGGCCAGACAATGGATATGGCGAGGAACGTTGCATCGTTCTATGAAAAGAATCTCCGGCACGCGAATGGATCAGCGATAGAGTGTGTGATCGCCGACCGGTGTATTGGAGGAGTGGCAGAAGCAGCCATGGCAGCAGAGAAATTCCGAAAAGAAGGAGCAGGTGTTTCTCTTACAGTCACTCCCTGCTGGTGTTACGGAAGTGAAACGATTGATATGGATCCTCTTCTGCCCAAGGCGATATGGGGATTTAATGGTACCGAGAGGCCGGGTGCTGTATACCTGGCTGCCGCCCTTGCGGGGCATAACCAGAAAGGATTACCAGCATTTGGCATATATGGCAGGGATGTGCAGGATGCCGGGGCCCGTGAAATTCCTCCGGATGTGCGCGAAAAACTCCTGATGTTTGCCAGGGCGGGCCTTGCAGTGGCTACGATGAAAGGAAAATCATACCTTTCCCTTGGATCAGTGTCAATGGGCATTGCCGGATCGATTGTAGACGAAAAATTTTTCCAGGAATATCTTGGTATGAGAAATGAATATGTGGATATGACGGAGATTCAGAGGAGAGTGCATGAAGGGATTTTTGATAAAAAGGAATTTGAAAAAGCCTATCAGTGGGTAAGGAAAAACTGTAATGAAGGAAAGGATCTGAATCCGCCGCCAAATCAGTATCCACGAAAGAAAAAGGATGAAATCTGGGAATATGTAGTAAAAATGACGATGATCATGCGTGATCTGATGATTGGTAATCCGAACCTGGAAAGTATGGGATACGGTGAAGAAGCCCTTGGAAGAAACGCTATCCTGAGTGGTTTCCAGGGTCAGCGTCAATGGACCGACCACCTGCCAAACGGGGATTTCATGGAAGCTATATTGAATTCTTCATTCGACTGGAATGGGATCAGGCAGCCTTTCATGGTTGCAACGGAAAATGATTCCTTGAATGGTGTCGTTATGCTGTTCGGCCATCTGTTGACCGGTACTGCACAGATCTTCGCTGATGTGAGGACATACTGGAGCTCACAAGCCGTCAAACGTGTCACAGGAAAAACCCTGGAGGGATTGGCAGCCAATGGCATCATTCACCTGATCAATTCAGGATCTGCTTCCCTGGATGGCACAGGACAGCAGGAAAAAGATGGAAAGCCAGCTATGAAACCGTACTGGGACATAACCGAGAAGGAAGCACAGCAATGCCTGGATGCAACAACCTGGTATCCTGCAATACGGGAATATTTCCGGGGTGGGGGATATTCATCTAACTATCTCTCACGTGGAGGTATGCCGGTAACAATGTCAAGGGTTAACCTGGTCAAAGGACTGGGACCGGCACTACAGATCGCCGAAGGCTACAGTGTTGATATACAAGAGGATATACATGGCACACTCGATAAACGAACCAATGAGACCTGGCCAACAACATGGTTCGTCCCGATCACAACCGACAAGGGTCCTTTTCGCGATGTCTATTCCGTCATGGCAAACTGGGGAGCCAATCATGGAGCTATCAGTTACGGTCATATAGGTGCTGATCTGATAACCCTTTCTTCCATGCTCAGAATACCTGTGTGCATGCACAATGTCCCGGATGAAAAAATTTACCGGCCAAGTGCGTGGGGCGCTTTTGGAATGGATGCTGAAGGAGCAGACTACAGGGCATGTGCTGCATATGGACCATTGTACGGATAATCATGGAAGGCAGTACAATGTGATCCGCAACTATCTGATACCCGATAGGAAGGATCGAAATACCGAAAACCGAAAATCGAAAACTTGAGAATCGCAATGCCAGAATATCAAACCCAAACCCACCCCCCCACACCTCCGCCCCTTTAGGGGCGATATTTCAACTAACACAGAAACCAGGAACTAACAACGAACAACAGTCAACAGAAAACTGAAAACTGAAAACTGAAAACTGAAAACAATACATGAATACTGAGAAGTTAAACATATGGCTTAACCGGATTTTCAGTATCCTGATAATCATCGTTTTCATCTTCTCATGCTCCACACTGGGAAATAAAAATAAGAAATCACGGATTATGGAAACAACCGATTATGAAAGGGGAACCTTTGGCTACGACCTGCAGTTTCTCAACGATTATATTGATCCTGTTATATTGAAGGACCCATCAGGTAAATCACTTGTTATTGCAAGTAAGGAATGGCAGGGAAGAGTGTTAACAAGTTCTGCAGCAGGGCTGGATGGTACAAGTTATGGATGGATAAATTACAATCTTATTGAGTCGAAGCAACTTCAGCCTCATATGAATGCTTTTGGTGGTGAAGACCGGTTGTGGCTCGGACCGGAAGGGGGACAATTTTCTATCTATTTCAGGGAAGGAACACCATTTGAATTCGAACATTGGTTCGTACCTGAGGAGATTGATACAGAGCCATTTGAATTACTTGAAGCAGGTGATCAATATGCAAGATTTGGAAAAAATATGAAACTGGTTAATTATTCCGGTTTCAGATTCTCTCTTGACATTATCAGGGAAATCAGATTATTAAACCCGGAGGATGTAGAAGGCAATCTTGGTACCAGGGTGCCGGATAATATTAACATTGTAGCTTACGAATCGGAATCCATGATGACCAATAAAGGTTCTCAGGCATGGACAAAGGAAACAGGGATGCTTTCCATATGGATCCTGGGAATGTTTACTCCTTCACCTTCCGTAACTATTATCATCCCTTATAAACAGGGGGATGAATCGGCGTTTGGTCCTGTGGTTAATGATACATATTTTGGTAAAATCTCATCAGACAGAATGAAAATAAGTGATGGGATCATATTTTTTAGAGGCGATGGTAAATCAAGAGGAAAAATTGGTTTGTCACCCTTACGCGTCATCCCGCTGGCCGGTAGTTATGATGCGGACAATAAAACACTCACAGTAGTGCAGTTCTCATTCAGGGAAGGGATACATGATTATGTCAACAGCATGTGGGAAATTCAGGATGAACCATTCAGGGGGGATGTGCTGAATTCATATAATGACGGCCCCCTTGAGGATGGCAGCCAGATGGGGCCATTCTATGAGCTGGAAAGCTCATCACCTGCAGCAAACCTTCAACACGGTGAATCGATTAATCACCTGCACAGGACATATCATTTCCAGGGTAATGAAGATGCACTCGATGAAATCGCCCGGAAAATCTTTGGAGTTAGCCTGGAGAGAATAAAAAGTGCATTTTTATAGTTAGTACAAACAAATTTCAATTACCATGTCAGACAATTTCACGAACGACAAACCAAGACTTTTTCCACAGGGGAAGGTTCTTCCCTTCATACTTGTTACTGCTCTGTTCATGTTCTGGGGTATAGCAGTCAATCTGAATGATGTCCTGATAAAACAATTCATGAAATCATTTGAGATCTCCAGGCTGGCAGCAGGATTTGTGCAGACATTTTTCTTTTTCGGATACTTTGCACTGGCCATGCCTGCAGCACTTATCATGCGCAAGTATAACTACAAAACTGGGCTTGTTATCGGCCTGTTTCTTTATGCGACAGGGACAGTTTTATTCTGGCCGGCAGCCATTATCGGTAAATATTTATTTTTTCTGTTTGCCTTATTTGTCATTGCCAGCGGACTTTCTTTTCTTGAGACCGGAGCCAATCCTTTTATTGCAACATTGGGTGATCCCAGGACATCCGAGCAACGGCTCAATTTTTCACAGTCCTTTAATCCGCTGGGTGCTATCACAGGTGTATTGATTGGAACAGTATTTATTTTCTCAGGCATTGAACTATCCGAAGCTGAGATTGCTGTCATGAAAGCAGCCGGAGAATATGATGCTTACCTGCAATCAGAAATTATGCGCATGGTCAAACCCTACCTGGTCATTGGAGCTGTCATGTTTCTCTGGGCTTTGCTTCTGATCAGAACCCGGTTCCCTAAATCAGCCGATGAACAGAAAGATGCTGATACGAATGGAAAGGGACGATTCAGGGACCTTTTCAGATATCCACATTTTGTACAGGGAGTGATAGCCCAGTTTTTTTATGTTGGCGCCCAGGTTGGAACATGGAGTTATTTTATCCAGTATATCCAGGATTACACAGGAGAACCGGAAAAAGTGGCAGGTTATTTCCTGACCGGTAGTCTGGTTGCTTTTGGTGTTGGAAGATTTACAGCTACTTTTTTGATGAAATATATACAGCCACAAAAGCTTATGGGTATATACGGAATAATTAATGTGGTTCTTGTCGGAATAGGAGTTATCTATCCGGGCTGGATTGGGCTGTGGGCCGTATTCTTCACGAGTTTCTTCATGTCCCTGATGTTCCCAACAATTTTTGCACTTGGCATCAAGGAACTTGGTTCCAATACCAAGATAGGAGGATCGATGATCATTATGGCCATCGTCGGAGGTGCAGCATTAACCCCGGTGATGGGTCTTATAGCAGACCAGACGGGAAGTATGGCACTGGCAATGCTGGTTCCGCTTGGCTGTTATGTATTTATTACCTATTATGCTTTTATAGGATCGAAGGTGAGGAAGATAAGGGGAATGGAAAGGTTAAATGATCTCTGAATTAAAAACCAGAGCATAGCCCGGCATAACTGAATAAATGCTGAATTACAACTGAACTAACTACTGAATTATCTGCTGAACTAACACGACGATCATATAATATTTCCTATTATCTTAGCATGGTTTAACTGAGAAGTCAAAATCCTAATAGTACACTAACATGGTAGGTTTTCATTATCTCGACTGGATTGTCCTGGGTGCCTTCTTTCTCGGACTTGTAGCAATTATTATATGGGTAAGCCGGATGAAAGAAGATACCTCTGCCGACTATTTCCTGGCCGGCCGTGATGCTACATGGCTGGCTATTGGGGCATCTATTTTTGCCTCCAATATTGGATCGGAACATCTTGTAGGGCTTGCTGGCACCGGGGCTGAAAGCGGTATGGCTTTTGCCCACTGGGAAATGCATGGGTGGATCATCCTGATACTGGCTTGGGTATTTGTGCCTTTCTACTCCCGAAGTTTTGTATATACCATGCCGGAATTCCTTGAAAGAAGATATAATGCTGGAGCCCGGTCACTGCTTTCTATTATTTCACTTGTGAGCTATGTTTTAACCAAAGTTGCTGTCACGGTATATGCAGGAGGAATCGTTTTCAAAGAAGTATTTAATCTCGATTATATACACCTGCAATTATTTGGTTTATCAATGGATATTGACTTTTTCTGGGTTGGTGCGATCGGGCTCGTCATAATTACCGGGATTTATACTGTCATAGGTGGAATGAAAGCTGTCCTGTATACATCGATACTTCAGACACCTGTGTTATTAATTGGTTCCATTGTTATTGTTATTGTCGGACTTATTAAGGTAGGTGGCTGGGGTGAGCTCCAGGCTATCTGTAATGCGAATGTGACCGAGTTTGGTGATCCTATGATGAGCCTGATCCGGTCGCCGAAAGATCCTGAATTTCCCTGGACCGGTGTTTTACTTGGCTCAGCCATTATCGGATGGTGGTACTGGTGTACGGATCAATATATTGTACAGCGTGTTCTTTCCGGACGGAACCAGATGCAATCAAGGAGAGGGTCTATTTTCGGTGCATATCTCAAACTTCTGCCTGTATTTATCTTCCTGATACCGGGGATGATTGCCTATGCTTTGAAACAAAAAGGATTGTTGCCACTCGAAGATTCGGATAGCGCATTCCCACTTCTAGTCTCATACCTTCTTCCGATTGGACTAAAAGGAGTGGTGGTAGGAGGACTGGTCGCTGCCCTGATGAGCTCCCTGGCTTCCCTGTTCAACTCATCTTCAATTTTATTTACCGTTGATTTCTATAAAAAATTTAAACCTGACTCAAGTGAAAAACACCTTGTCCGGGTTGGTAGAATGGCCACAATTGTTATCGTGATTCTCGGGGTAGCCTGGATACCCGTCATGAAAAGAATCGGTGAAGTATTGTATGAATACCTTCAGAATGTTCAATCATTTTTAGCTCCCGGTATTGCATCTGCATTTTTCCTCGGGGTGTTCTGGAAACGAGTTACACCGGCAGGAGGCCTTACAGCACTTATCACCGGCTTTACTCTTGGAATGACCAGACTGGTCTTTGATATATTTTCTGATTCATTCACTAATACAGAAACATTCTATTACAGGATTTTTATAGAAACCAACTGGCTTCACTATGAGATCTATAATTTCTTTATTTGTATCGCCCTGCTAATTGGTGTGTCATTGGTTACAAAACGGGCAAGTGATGAAAAACTTATAGGTCTTACATTTGCTTCCTCCACACCGCAACAACGTGCCGAAACAAGGGCCAGCTGGAATAAGTGGGATATTATTAATACGGTCGTAATCATGTCCGTGATTATTGCCTTCTATATCTATTTCTGGAAATAGGTTTATTAGTGTATTGGTTTATTGGAAAATTGATGCACCTGTAGCCGAGTGTGTGGTCTGTGGAGTATAGAAGATTGCCGGATGGAATGGTGGAATAATGATTGCTTGAACATATTCTTTTCGTTCCTCAATAAGTTTCTGTGGCTCTCTGTGGTTACTATCACCCTCACCCATATATCCCAATCCTAACTAAATTCAATATTGTCTCAATCCATTAATAACCATTCCTTTATTCCAATTTCTTGCTATTACATTATTCTGTTTGTTTTGAATAAATAATAATTGATATTCCGGAACCAGAAGTTGGAATTTTGTAAAAATAAAGTTTTTATT
>LJUQ01000222.1 GCA_001304505.1 Bacteroides sp. SM23_62_1 | reverse complement strand
AGGTGAACCGGGAGGTGGAGCGTACATGAGCCTGCGTGGTGTTAATTCCCTGAATGCTTCCAATATGCCATTATATATTATTGATGGTATTCCATTGGTTCCCCATGGTACCTTTGGTTCCAATTTAGCAGGATTTGAATATAATCCGTTATTGGGATTAAATCCATTTGATATTTCCAGGACGGCCATTATAAAAGATCCTGTCACAACAGCAACATTTGGTTCAAAAGCATCAAACGGGCTTATTATCATTGAAACACTGGATCCAAGCGTCACGCAAACAACCATTGAAGTAAACCTGAGGTCCGGCTTTTCTCTGGCACCACCGGATATAATTCCGCAACTCAATGCCAGCCAGCATAAGACCCTGATGAATGAAGTGCTCTTCTCATCCGGATTATTTGAGGAAGATATCAGGGAGGCTTTCCCCTCCCTGTTCCTTACGAAGGAAGATGAAAGGTACATTGACTACCAGCACAATACTGACTGGCAGGAGATAATTTTCAGAAATTCCTCCCTGTACAATATGAATATAATAGTGAAGGGTGGGGATGAGATTGCCAGGTACGGTCTTTCTTTCGGGTATATGAATAGTAATGGAATCATCAAAAGAACAGGATACCAGGGGTATAACCTCCGTTTCGTTAGCCGGCTGAATATTTTTACCTGGCTAAAAATGGATGCTACTGTCTCGCTGAACAAAAACTCCTCCTCCCTGAAAGAGGCAGCAACGGTCAAGGAAACAAGTCCCATACGTACAGCCCTTGCTAAATCGCCATTATTGAACCCTTTTCAGTATGATATTGAAGGGAGGGAATTAACAATACTGTCTGAAGTAGATGAACTGGGCGTAAGTAATCCGCTGGCAATTATCGATAATTATGAGGCCCGAAATAATAATTATAATTTCATTTCATCCCTTGGCTTTGAAGCTGCTTTCAGAGAAAATATAACTGTGAACAGTAAGTTTAGCCTGACCTACGATATTTTAAAAGAATATATATTTATGCCCAATCATGGGATGGAACATTATTATGACGATGAAGCAAGGAATGTATCCAAAGCTTCAAATAATAGCCTGACTTCATTTTACAATAATACCTATTTCAGATTGAACAGGATAATTGCCAGGAACCATCACTTTACATCTAACCTGGGATTTAATATCCAATCGAATAATTATGAATTTGACTGGGGCCTGACAAAAAATGCCCATGAAAATGATCAGTACCGCAACATGCAGGATGGCCAGAATAATTTAAGAGAAATTGGCGGGCAGAACAGAAAATGGAACTGGATGTCGGTTTATGAAAACCTCAACTACATTTATAAGGATAAATATTTACTGTCTGCCAGCTTTTCAATTGATGGTTCATCACGGGTGGGTGAGTTTGCAGACAATACATTAAAACTGGCAGGTATGCCCTTTGGATTATTCTATTCCGGTGGCATTGCCTGGAGAGTGTCGAATGAATCATTCCTTAAAAACAAATACTGGCTGGAGGAACTTAAGTTAAGACTGACAGCAGGTAAAACAGGCAATGATGATATTGGAGAATCGAGCGCAACAAAATATTACAGTGCGATAAAATTTCGTGAAACCACAGGACTTTATCCGGCAGTGTTATTAAATGATATGCTAACCTATGAGACAGTTAACCAGATAAATGCAGGTATTGATTTTTCGCTGTGGGGCAACCGCCTGATAACGAATTTTAACTATTTCATATCCACAAGCAATAACCTGATTATTTTTAGCCCGGTCTCAGCTTATCTGGGATATGATTACAGGGTTGAAAATGGCGGAAAAATGAGAAACAGCGGGTGGGAACTGGATGCTTTTTACAGGATTTTGGATAAAGGTAATTATAAATGGGATGTCCAGGCCAGCCTGTCTGCCGTTAAAAACAAAATCCAGGAAATTAAAGGGGATAAACGAATTTATGTTCTTGAAGGTTTGGAAAAGGTCAATATGGTTGGTTCACCGGCTTTTAGTTTTTATGGTTATAAATTTAAAGGTGTGTATGCTACCCAGGCAGAGGCTGATGCGGCTGCCCTTCTGAATGATAAATATTTTCCTTACCAGGCAGGAGATGCTATATATGAGGATATATCCGGCCCGGATGGATCACCTGATGGTATTATCAATAGCTATGATAAAACAATAATTGGGTCCCCGCTGCCGGACTTTTTCGGGGGAGTTACAAATACAGTTTCTTATAAGAGATGGACACTGAGTGCATTTATACAATTTGTCCATGGTAATGAATTATTTAATTATGTGCGATATTACAATGAGGCCATGTCAGATCTTGACAATCAAAGCCAGAGGGTACTCGACAGATGGCAATATGAGGGACAGGAAACAGATGTGCCAAGAGCTCTGATGGATGATTATATGGGCAATTCATCTTTTTCAACCCGCTGGATAGAAAATGGATCCTACATTCGGTTAAAAAATCTTTCATTAAGTTATAAAATACCAGACCGGTTTTTCTTATTCAACTATGCTGAGTTTTATCTCTCAGTAAATAATATTGTTACTTTAACAAAGTATCTGGGATATGATCCGGAATTTGCCTATTCATACTCGCAAATTCATCAGGGGATCGATTATGGCCAGATGCCTCAATGCCGGCAATTTATTGCAGGGATAAAAATTGGTCTTTAAGACTTTTTTATTTGCTAGGATATGGAAAGGTTAAATAGATATTCAGGCATAATCATTTCTATTCTGACAGGAATAGTCTTGTTCTCATCCTGTGAAACGTTCTTTGATCCTGAACAGGAGCTGAATATTACAGAGGATCAATTATATGATGACTGGTATGAGTACCGTTCGATTGAAATGGGATTGTATGGCTTACAGCAACAGCTTGTTGAACAACTCGTTGTCCTGGGTGAACTACGGGGAGATTTGCTAACAATAACACAGAATGCCGATGCTGAGCTGATTGAAGTATACAATTTCAATATATCAAAATCAAATAAATATGCTTCCCCGACAAACTTCTTTAAACTGATATCCGCCTGCAATAATTTTATACATGTTCTGGAAAATGATCATCCTGAAGTACTTGATCCTGACAACCCTGTTACAAATTATGACAAACTTTATGGTGAAGCATTATGTATGCGTGCCTGGGCTTACTTTAATGCTGTGAGAATATATGGGAAGGTGCCGTTTATTCATGAATCACTCGCAACCATGGAAGAGGTTGAACAATATGTAAATTCACCGGGAACGTATACCGATTCCATATATATAAATTTTGCCAGGGATGGTTATTATAATGATACCATATACAACCATCCTGTAACACTGGAAAAACAATTTTATGATCTGTCCCTGGTGATTGATGTATTCACCAACCAGCTGGAGACCCAGATTAAAGCTGTTGGTGTTAATCATTATATAGTGAATGACGACAATTCATGGGAAATTACCATCTGGAATACTTATGCCATGCATGCACTTCTGGGAGTCATGTATCTGACAGAGGGAGACTATGCAAATGCCGACCGTCATTTCAGCAAAATCATGTACAATACTACAGCTGACCTAAGATATCAACTGACAAGCAGATTTGCAACTGGAAACTGGCGAAGTATGTTTTTTGGAATCGACAACCATGAGCATATTTTTGTACTCTGGTTTGGTAAATCATATTTCCAGCAGAACAAACTGCAATCACTTTTTGAACTATGGGGACCGCATAAATACATGCTCAAACCGACCCGTTTCGCCATTACTAACTGGGAAACAGTTTGGAGAAATCAGGTAATCAACGAAGATCTTCAAAATCCTGCGCGATCGGAAATGGTTTTCCCCGGCATACCCAGTGATTTTTACCGGGGTTATGGATCTTCTTACTTGTATCTTAAAAACGGTCTTCCTCTTACCGGGGATGAGTATATGATGATGCTTGACCTGAGATCAAAAGGTGATTTCAGGAGTGCCAACAGTATTATGGAAGGAGCGGATACCGTCGTATTTAAATATTCTGTTGGTAAAGGCCTTTATGACCAGGATGCAAATTTTATAATTTACCGTGCTGCCGGGATACACCTGTATATGGCAGAACTATATACTTACTGGGTTTTCGAACGGGGACAGCCCCCCCCAAGACCTTTTACATCCAATGCAGTTAACATTGTAAATAATGGAAGTAATTATAGTTCATCACCGGCGAGGCCACAAATGGGAGTAAGGGGGCGTGTTGGGCTTGGCAGTGGATATGATGGAATAAGAGTTTCAAATATCATTTATACGCATGATCCGTTTTCAAACGAAATTACAGGTTATAAGGACTATTCGGGGAGTTTACTGGCAAAGCAAGAATATCTTGAAGAACGCATTCTGGATGAAAAAGCCAGGGAGCTGGCTTTTGAAGGTGAACGGTTCTATGATCTCATGCGTGTGGCTAAAAGAAGAAATGACCCATCATTCCTCGCTAAAAAGGTCTCTGCAAAATATCCAGCCGGCCAGCAGGAACAAATCTATAACATGCTCCTGGATGAAAGTAACTGGTATATTAAATACTTCGATCAGTAGATAATTATTTAAACCATCTGTGCTATTGGAATAACTAAGTAATTGAATTATAGACATTTTTATGTAGAGCCACACCACAGTGCGGCCTGCATAAATTTAAAAATCAGTAACTTGGGTTTAATAGCACAGCTCGTTAATTAATAATCAAATTTTATATAAAGGATATCAATTTATATAAAGGATATCAATGTTTGTCAAAACGCACCACGGCGCATCTTGACAAAAAAAATATAATTCTATGAAATCAATAATCAGATCTCTTATCGTCATTAGTCTGTTGGTGACTTTCAATTCTTCTCTCACATCTGCCCAGGCTGTCCATGCACCACAAATGATAAAGGTTGATGGAAACCGTTTTATAAACGAATCGGGGGAAACGGTGATTTTTCATGGTGTAAATTTCTCCGATCCGGATAAACTGGACAGGGCAGGAAAATGGACAAAAAAACATTTTACAGAAGCTAAAAACTGGGGTGCAAACATTGTAAGGCTCCCGGTTCATCCGTCGGCATGGCGTGACAGGGGCAGTGAGGAATACATCCGGTTACTCGATAAAGCTGTTCAGTGGGCCAGGGAGCTGGATCTGCATCTTATCATTGACTGGCATTCCATCGGGAACCTGCGGACTGAACAATTTCAGAGTAAATCGTATAACACTACCATGGAAGAAACCTGTGAATTCTGGCGGATAATATCAGAGAAATATGCCGGCGAACCTGTTGTTGCCATGTATGAGCTGTATAATGAGCCAACTACCTATAACGGGAGACTTGGTGAACTGAGCTGGGAACAATGGAAAGAAATGAATCAGGAAATGATTGAAATAATCAGGAAAAACAATCCGGAAGCTGTCATTCTTGTTGCCGGATTTAACTGGGCCTATGACCTCACGGTTGTAAAAGAAAATCCTATCAATACCACCGGGATTGCTTATGTCAGCCATCCCTATCCGCAGAAACGTGAAAAACCCTGGGAACCGCAATGGGAAAAAGACTGGGGATTTGTGGCGGATACCTATCCGGTTATCCTTACAGAGATCGGATATGCGCTCCCGGAAGAAAAAGGCGTGCATATCCCCGTCTTTGGCGATGAAGAATACGGGAATGCCATCGTAAAATATACAGCAGCAAAAGGTATCTCCTGGGTCATATGGTGTTTCGACCCGGATTGGTCACCCGTAATGTTTACAGATTGGGATTATACACCATCCAGTCAGGGGAAATTTTTTAAAGAGGTGATGCTGAATGATTAGAGAAGATATTATAATCTTTGTCGGGCTGCGTAAAAACTAACTGCAACACAGTATTCACCTTTCTTCATTATAAACCTGTTGCATAAACAAATCCACACCCACATGCACAAATTGACTTATAAACAAATAAATCAATCTACAATATAACAACTTTCTGTCTGACAATTTCATCCCTGATCTGCAGAACAGCTTCATAAAAGCCCGGAATTAAATGATGCGTTTCAACAGTTGTACTGCCGGTAAAATTTTCATCAATAACTACCCTGCCGCTGATATCGATAATTAATAAATGAAATGGTAAATAATCGGGTATGTCAATATGAAGAAGATCCTGGTTTGGAATTGGATAAATGTTCGGGATGTTACCATGTTTTATTAATCCTTCACCAGTCGGATCATATACGGTGATATCGATAATACCTTCAATATCTCCATTCATCCAGATAGCTTTAACAACTGCATTACCGGTATTTTTAGCGACAATCATTCCTGTTGATTCATCGAATTCAATGACGGAGAAATTATCTATAACTTGAAAAGTGAATTCTTTTCGGGTTGCATTGGCAGGTAAAACTTCCACGGTGAGGAATAATGTATCATTGATATACAATTCAGCTTCAGATGGATATATAGTAATAGTTGAAACCGGAACTTCTTTTATTTCAATGGTTCGGGTAAAGGAGAGGGAATCTTTATCATTCATAATCGCTTTAACTTTAATTTCTCCGGCAGTCAGTCCAACAAGCATCCCGGTATTCTGGTTATAAGAAGCAGCAGATTCATCACCTGAGATTTCAATTGTATAGCCTTTCATGGTGGCATTGGAGGGCGCAACCAATACTTCTATAATAATTGTATCACTTATCATCATATTTTTGATCCCGGGTGTGATATAAATTCCACTTACCGGTATTGTGTCATTATCAAAAAACGATGCCGGACGTTCTGCCGTTTTCATCAGGCTGAATGGATGATCTGCCATCATGGAGGAGGCATAAACTGTTTCCCAGTTCCCGAACTTACCATCCGTGGCAAGGTCGAAATTCGGCACACAGTGTCCGTTATTAACGGCTCCCCATGACCAGGCCAGCCATCCCACATCATTTTTACCTGAAATGGTCAGCCCTGTTCCAAAATCCAGGATGTTGCAATCAGGATAAGCACTAGGGGAAGGGCCTTGCCCGATAATGACCGGGATCCCTTCATTGATTGATTCGCTTGCGACACGATTATAATTTTCAGTTGTCGGCCAGTATGAATGAACTGAAAATATGATATTCTGAAGGGGATCATGTGCCAGGATTTCTTTCCAGGTATTGAGAATGATATCCACATTTTGGCCCCAGGTGGATGCATCAATCACCAGGGGGACGGTATATCCCCATGATCTGAGGGAATCAACAGCGGCTTTGTATCCGGTTTTAAACTGGAAATCATTGACAGATGCGTCACCTACTTCATTACCAATATTTAACAGGGTCCACTTTTTATTTTTCTGGATACCCTTGATCAGAACAGTATCTTTCCAGAAGTTTATGCAGATATTCAGGTTTTCCCATTCTCCTGTGGCAGAATGACATTCAGGCATAGCGATCATTTTATTCGCGATACAGTTTTCAATTAATTCTACAAGTGTGTGGTTGTTTTCATATTCTGCAGTCCAGACAAGCCGGACACAATTTGCTCCCGTTCTAGCTATTTCCGGGAGTGTAGCAATACCGTTTTTATCATTTGACAACACGAACATTTCATTCACACCGCGCAATACTACCCCCGGCGCAAATACCACACGAGTCAAAATAAGCAGATCCATTTTTCTCACCATTACAATCGCAGCCTGCCGTCACAAACTTTGAAAGAAGCCTGATATAATTAACCTGGTAACCACAACTGTTTTCAGTAACCGACCAGGAGTTCAGGGGCCAGCTTGTATTAAAATCTTTATAGGATTTCTGTGCCGGCTGATCTTTCGGGGGAGAAATTGATTCGGAGGAACAGAGACTGTTGTTTGAAGATGACCCGCAATTGCCAGGGCAGCATCCGTCCCGATCATAATATGGATTTGGCCCACCTGTCAGAAATCCGGGAGGAGGACCATATACCGATACACCGACCCTGTCCCACAGTGGACTGTTGTTTGAGAACCAGGAATGGTAAAACTCATTTACTCCATTTTCAGCACCATGGCTATACATGTTTGACAGATATACAAAATTTAACGGATTAACTCCATGCAGGTAATGCAGCAGTGATAAAGCGGCATCTCTGGCCAGGTCGTCTGAATTTTCATCTATATGATATGAAATCAAATCATAGTACATATTACCCTGTGAGGCTTTAGTGGCATTGCTCCCCCATGTGTAATCCTTTATATAAGCAAGATACGGATCTTTCATGCTGGCATATGCAGCCAGGTTATCACTACCGTTAATAACAGCATTTTTATATATATTCTTAATATCATCCTGTACAGCTGGTGTTCCGTTTTCCAGCGTTGTATAATACAACAACACTTCCTGGTTTAAAGCTTCAAAAGGATAAGCCCAGTACCATTTCATTAAATGACATTCCTGGTAATGGGCATCAAAATATTCTTTATATTTTTCTTCACCGGTCACTTCATAGAGATAGCATGCTGCTTCGAGCTTAATCATATCCCTGCCGTAATCATCAACTTCCTGGTTACCTGCACCAAGTCCCACGGAATTGTAAGCTACGTCATTATTTTTGAATATTACTGCAGGATTTTCCTCTGCCCACTTCCAGGCTTTGTCAGCCCTTGATAGCAGTGTGTCAGCATAATCAACCTGATTGATTGAACGGTAGACTTTAGAAGAAATGGCAAAAGCAGCAGCCGTATTTAATGTTGCAGAGGTGCTTGGAGGACCCCAATAGCTTGGTCCTGTCGCAGAAGAAGGTGGACTGGCATGGGATTCCCCAACAATGGACAACACGCTGCCATCCTCCTGCTGCATAAGTAAAAGATGATCAATTCCCCATCTGGTTTCATCCAGGATATCAGGAATCCCATTACCTGATTCGGGAATATTATAATCATCCGCCCAGGCACCCGGCTTTTCAAGGTAGGCTTTCATCATCTCAACAATATAGTTGCCAGTCCAGTTTGTGTATTTATTATAATCTCCTGCATCATACCAGCCACCACTGACTTTTTTTTCGGTATCCTGATTGGATTTATCAAAGAATGACCTGCAATTCTTATCCTGCAGGGGGCCAATATGGCTTGCACTATCGGCCCATTCCGGTCCCGCATATTTCGCTTCTTTTTTATAACCTGCCCGCTGATAAAAAAATGTACGCATGGCCTGTTTTAATATATCGTTATACACATCATATGATATTATAAAATCATACGATTTAAGGTTATTTGATTCATCCAGTATAAAATAGGTGCCAGGTTCGGTCACTTCACTAAAATCAAAATGCCATACCTTATCTCCGGAAGAAGCATCAGTTATTCCGTTTCCCCAGACACTAACAGATGATCTGTATACTTTCTCACCGGTTATAGCATTCACAACCAGCATATATTGCCCTGGTGTATAAGATGCCGCGGCATCAAATCCTGTCTGTGGATCTTTCAGGATGGCGATTTTTTTTGTGTCAGGTAAATAACCAAACTGATCGATAATAATAAAATCAGATATGGTCTGTGCCTGTAATGTAAAATAAAGCAGTTGGAAACAAACAAGATATAACAATTTTTGTCTCATGGATCCACAGGTTTTATTAACTATTAGTTAATCCAATTAACTTTCCTGATGGTATAGTTAATGATTCAATTCATTGAACTGTTTTTGATAATCTGAAGGAGGGTATAATAATTAATTTTGAATGGATTTTGGTTTAAAGCAATTAATAAAAAAGAAAGCCCAGACGCATTGATTTCTGGAACATCGATTTGACTGGCTGATTAAAGGATAAGAGAGATAATGTTATGGGATAAATATCAAAATTAATAAGGGATCATATTAAAGGGTAAACCGGTCAATACCTGATAAGTTTCACCGGCTTCAAGCATTTCATCATCATCATCCTCATAATGCCAGTAAACAAGGATTTCTTTTTTGGCCCTGTGGGAGGGTTCAAATATTTTAAAAAACCCAAGAAGGCATTTGGAGGAGCTGGAATTGAAATGCTCCATGTTAATATGTATCGTGGTTTTTTCCCTGGGATTTTTGATATACTCCTCAGCCCACTCCATGAGTGGTTTGAAAAACTCAATAGAATTTTCAGGATTGGACCTGCCCGATATTTCAATTACACCCTTGTCAAAGTCGGCATTTACTGTTGGGGTTGTTAACGTTCCTTCAATTTTTAATATTTCCATAGTCTATAATGAATTGTATGATGAAGCATTTAATTCACTTCAATCATTTTAAAAGGTATTTTTGTCATTGTTTGAAAAGTGACCCCTGCCTCCAGTATATCTTCATCAAAATAATACCAGTTGACCTGAACCTCGTTATTGGTTAGTAGTATCAATTCAAGTTTCTTCAATAAATCGAGTATGCGTTTGGAAGAACCCGTATTAAAATGCTCCAGTTGAATGCTTAATTCAGTCTTTTTCTGTGGGTTCTTGGTGTATTCTGTAGCCCAATCAAGCAGAGGTTTATAAAAATCAATCGGGTTTTCTGGATTGGATCTTCCTTTTATTTCAATTAAACCCAAACTTGAATCTGATTTAATCCCGGGTGTTTTATGTGTTTCAAGAATGGTTAACTGTTCCACAGGCGTTTTTTTTAGTACTCATATATAAAGGTAATAATTAAGTAATTAATTACAAATATACTCACAGAAAAAAAATGACCATAGAATAATTGAAATATTTCTGATTTAACTGGTAAAATATGTTCAAATATTTTATTCAGGTTAACAGAAGTATATTATTCACTGGCCCGGTTTACAGGGTGATTCAGACATTCAGGAAAAAGAATTTGTCCATGAGAAAAGATTATATTCATTAATGAAAAAAGAATAAAATTTCTAACTTTAGTAGCTCTGCTTTTTAAAAAGACCGGAGAGCAATGTTAAATAAATCAATAATGAATCGGGATTCGAAACGAAAATCGATATTTAAAATTCTGTTAACCAGGATATTTGCGATTGTTATTTTATTTAACGTAATGCAGGCAGGATTAAATGTCCGTGAAACAGTTTTGATACAGAGGGAGAATGAAGCAAGAAAAAAACAACAGGTTGAAAATGAAATTATCAGAATAATTGACGCATGGAATTCAGTTCTTATCTCTATTGAATCAATGTTTTATGATATACAGTCCAAGGCAATTGAGAAATTAATTGAAATCCAGTCGGTTCATGATTTAAAAAATGTTAATTTATTGGAGCAGATGACTCAGTTTGAACTGGATACTATAAATAACGATTTGTATATCATTGAAGATGGCATAATTGTTAATACAACCTATGAGCCGGACCTGGGATTAAATTTTTATGAATTCAGTGAGGGGCATAAAAATTTTCTTCTGAACGTTCTTGAAACAGGCAATTTCACTCCTGAAAAATTTGCGCTGGAATCTTCAACCAGGCGATTGAAGTGTTTTTCCTACCAGGCAACAAAGGACAGGAAATATGTTGTTGAGATAGGCAGTTACTCTGAGACAGCAGATCTTATCATGCAGATGTTCCGCGACCGTTTATCGAATATTATGAAAGATTATTCTGATATCGTTGCCGTAAATTTCTGGATCGTAAGTGAAAACCTGCAGATTGGGTTTCTTGATGATCCTGGCATATATGAATACCAGGATAGTCTTGTCCTGGAGACTGAAAAAACAAAAGCTGATATTAAAACAAGATTCAGAAAGGAACAGAGACTTTATGCTGCCGAATACACGTATCTCGGACTCGACAACCCCTCACAATATTTCAAGGATGTAATCATTTCCATTATTGCAGATATTACGGACTATAAAAAGCCGGTTTATGCGATCATCACCAAACAGGTTCTTATCACGCTGATCTTCCTTACCCTTCTGTTACTTATCCTTACACTTGCTACCAGGAGCCTAAAATATATTCTACGTGACATGTTAAGGAAAACCACCTCTATAGCAAGCGGGAAGCTACACCAGAGGGTAAGGGTTATCGGGGAAAATGAATTCACTACTCTTGCAGAACATTTTAACTATATGGTTGAAAACCTGGAAACGTCCTATAAAGACCTTAATCAGAAAAATAAACTGATTGAGGATAAAAACAAAACCTTGCAGGAGCAGAATGAAGAGATCGCATCACAGCGGGATGAGATTGAAGCACAGCGGAATTTTGTCATCCGGCAAAATGAGCTGCTTGAAAAGCAGAAAAAGGCAATTCTCGATAGCATCAATTATGCACAGAGGATTCAGCAGGCCACATTGCCCGATGAGGCAACAGTGAATGAATTGATCCCTGATAACTTCATACTTTACCGGCCGAGAGATATTGTGAGCGGTGATTTTTATTGGATGACCAGGGTGGAA
>LJUQ01000221.1 GCA_001304505.1 Bacteroides sp. SM23_62_1 | reverse complement strand
ACCAGATCACCCAAAGTTTCCACTTCTGCAGCTTTAAGACAGTTGAGCGCCCTCACAGAAAGGTCAAGATCCACAAGTTTGGTCTTCAGTAGCTGTCTCATGTGCAGAATCTCTTCATCAAATTCTTCATTTGCAAACTTTTCATCGGAATCAATCGTAATCTTTTCATCAGAGAATAGCATAAAATGATAAATCAGGATTTTTGCTGCTTCCTTCAGGGCTTCTTTAGGATGAACGGAACCATCTGTCATGATTTCAATGATTAACTTTTCATAATCTGTTTTCTGTTCCACCCTGTAATTTTCAATTGAATATTTTACATTCCGGATAGGCGTAAAGATTGAATCCATGGCTATCAACCCAAATTCTGCTTCAAGAGGCATATTTTCTTCTGCAGGAACATATCCTCTCCCTTTATTAATGACTAATTCCATTTGAAGTTTGACATCTTTTTCCATGTGACAAATCACATGATCTGTATTCAACACCTTGAATCCACTCAGGAATTTGGACAGGTCCCCGGCCTGGAATTCTTCCTGGCCCGTTATTGTGACCATAATTTTTTCATTATCGAGATCCTCGATCTGTTTCTTAAATCTGATCTGTTTCAGATTTAATATAATTTCAGTAACATCTTCGATAACACCGGTTATGGTGGAAAATTCGTGTTCAACACCATCGATTTTAACGGAAGTTATGGCATAACCCTCAAGGGATGATAAAAGTATACGTCTGAGAGCATTGCCGATGGTAATACCATATCCGGGTTCCAGCGGGCGGAATTCAAACTTGCCATAAAAATCGTCAGACTCGACCAATATGACATTATCAGGTTTTTGAAAAGCTAAAATGGCCATATATTAATTATTTCTGGTTGTTTCTGGTTATCAATTATTAAAAGATGTGGCATGGTATATACCTGTAACAGGTTACACAATGTAATATTACTTGGAATAAAGTTCTACGATTAACTGTTCTTTGATGTTCTCAGGTATTTCTTCCCGTTTGGGACGGTTCATAAATTTCCCGGACATCATGGCATCATCCCACTCCAGCCATGGCATCTTCGTACTGCGGTTGGAAGCAAGAGAATTCGTGATAACTCCAAGTGATTTAGATTTCTCTCTGACACCAACAATATCTCCTGCCTTCAATAGGAACGAAGGTATATTTACCACCTCACCGTTTACGGTAATATGTCTGTGTGATACCAGTTGCCTTGCACCACTTCTTGTTGGGGCAATTCCCAATCTGTAGATAACATTATCAAGCCTCGACTCCAGAAGCTGCAACAGTACCTCTCCGGTTACACCTTTGCTACGGGAGGCCTGATCAAAAAGTTTTGAGAATTGCCTTTCAAGTATACCATAGGTATATTTCGCTTTCTGCTTTTCTTTAAGCTGAATGCCATACTCCGACTGTTTTCTTCTTTTCTTATTAATACCATGCATTCCAGGTGGATAATTTTTCCTTTCCAGCACCTTATCCGGACCATATATTGGTTCTCCGAACTTTCTTGCTATTTTACTCCTGGGTCCTGTATACCTAGCCATATTCGCTATTTTATCCGTTTAATTATTTTTTATTTGCAGTTGCAGATGTAAACCTAAAATGATTCGAATGTTGCATTCTTCCATCATTCCATTCTTATACTCTCCTTCTTTTTGGTGGACGGCACCCATTATGCGGTAATGGTGTAACATCGGTAATCTCTAAAACTTCAATTCCTGACGTATGTAATGTTCGGATAGCCGATTCTCTTCCGGCACCAGGTCCTTTTACAAAAACTTTAACTTTTCTGAGGCCCAGATCATACGCTGTTTTTGCACAATCCTGTGCGGCAACCTGTGCAGCATAAGGTGTGTTTTTCTTCGAGCCTTTGAATCCCATTTTTCCGGCTGATGACCAGGATATTACCTGTCCCGAATTATTTGTCAGGGATATAATGATATTATTAAATGAGGCATGTATATGAGCCTGACCGGTAGCTTCAACCTTAACTGTCCTCTTTCTCGATGTTCCTGTTTTCTTGGCCATTGGTTATTTCTTTTGTACTGCTTTCTTCTTATTTGCAATTGTTTTCCGTCTTCCTTTCCTGGTCCGGGCATTATTCTTTGTGCTTTGTCCCCGTACGGGTAATCCGATTCTGTGACGGATACCCCGATAACAACCGATGTCCATCAGACGTTTGATATTCATCTGGACGGTTGACCGGAGTTCGCCTTCAACCTTAAAGTTTTCATTCACGACTGCCCGAATTTTAGTAATTTCTTCATCACTCCAGTCCTTAACTTTCACGTCCCAGTCAACACCTGCTTCATCAAGTATTTTCCGGGCACTACTCCGGCCAATTCCATAGATATAGGTCAGACCTATTTCACCTCTTTTATTTTTAGGGAGATCGACTCCAACGATCCTTGCCATAATTATATTTTAAAAATTGGTTTGCAAAATTACAATAAATTATCCCTGACGCTGCTTGTATTTTGGATTTTTTTTATTGATCACATACAATCGTCCTTTTCTCCTGACTATTTTACAGCTGGAGGTTCTTTTCTTCACTGATGCTCTTACTTTCATCCTGTAATTATTTATATCTGAATGTTATTCTGCCTTTTGAAAGATCATAGGGTGACATTTCGACCCTGACACGATCTCCGGGTAAAAGTTTGATATAATGCATCCTCATTTTACCTGAAATATGGGCTGTTATCACATGACCATTTTCCAGTTCTACCCTGAACATGGCATTTGATAACGCTTCTGTTATGGTACCATCTTGTTCAATTGAGGGTTGCTTAACCATACTGATTCAATGATTTGTTTGTAATACTAATTCAATAAATTTAAAAGTTGAAAGCACAACCGGTTCCTTTTTTCCCACTGCCACAGCCAGTTCAAAATGTGCTGATGGCAGATTATCTCTGGTTCTGATCGTCCATCCGTCTGGATCCTGATGAATATACTTTGTCCCCATGTTGATCATTGGTTCAAGACAGAGTACCATACCTGATTTCAGTCTGACACCTGTACCTTTTTTTCCATAATTAGGAACTTCAGGTTCTTCATGAAGGTGTTTACCAAGGCCGTGACCTACCATCTCTCTGACAACGGAGTAACCAGCCTTTTCGGCATGGTGCTGAATGGCATGGCCAATATCTCCGATGCGGTTCCCTTCTATTACCTTCTCAATACCTTTGAACAGTGCTTCTCTGGTTGTTTGTAAGAGTAACCTGACATTTTTCTCCACTTGACCCACCTCAAATGTATATGCTGAATCACCATAAAATCCACTCAGTTTTACACCACAATCTACAGAAATAATATCTCCTTCCCTGAGGCTATACCCGGAAGGGATACCATGGACAACCTCACTGTTGACCGAGGTACAAAGGGTGTTTGGAAATCCGTTATATCCAAGGAAAGCAGGTTCACCATCATGTTCACGAATAAATGCTTCTGCGATCCTGTCAAGTTCAAGAGTTGTTACTCCCGGCCTGATATTCCGGGCAACTTCTGCCAGTGTTCTGGACACCAGCAAGTTACTTTCCTTTAAGTATTCGAGCTCTTCATCTGTTTTAAGAGATATCATCAAAGAACGATCTTTGTATTATTAAATAGCTGAAACACCACCGGTTCTGCCTTTTATCCTGCCCGATTTCATTAATCCGTCATAGTGTCGCATCAGAAGGTGGCTTTCAATTTGTTGTAAAGTATCTAATATCACACCAACCAGAATAAGAAGCGAGGTGCCTCCAAAAAAACTGGCAAATTGAGAACTGACTCCCGCCAGTCTGGCAAAAGCCGGCAAAATTGCAATAAAAGCAAGGAATATTGATCCCGGGAGCGTGATTCTCGACATGATTGAATCCAGGAATTCCATTGTTTTCCTTCCCGGCTTGACTCCTGGTATGAATCCCCCGTTACGTTTCATATCTTCAGCCATCTGCTGAGGATTTATGGTCACAGCGGTATAGAAATAGGTAAACGCTATGATCAAGATGGCAAAGACCAGGTTATACCAGAAACCAGTGAAATTGGCAAAAGCAGCAGCAAATCCCGTTAACCTGTCTGAATTGGCAAATCCGGCGATGGTTAATGGAATAAACATCAGGGCCTGGGCAAAGATGATAGGCATGACCCCTGCAGCATTGACTTTCAGGGGGATATATTGCCTTACACCACCATATTGTTTGTTTCCCACAATTCTCTTGGCATATTGGACAGGTATTCTGCGGGTTCCCTGAACAAGCAGAATAGAAAACATGAAGACAACAAACATAACAATGATTTCCACAAGGAATGCAACAAGTCCCCCACCCTGTTGTTCCAGCCTGGCCCCGAATTCTGCCACAATCGCGAAAGGTAGCCTGGCAATGATGCCGATCATAATAATCAATGATATTCCATTCCCGATACCCCGATCAGTGATCCTTTCACCCAACCACATGATAAACATCGTACCGGCAGTTAGGATGATCACCGACGAAACGGTAAAACCGGATCCTCTCATGATGAATGCTGATGCAGGTAGCTGGGCATGGAGGTTAGCAAGGTAACTTGGCCCCTGAAGTACCAGGATAAAAACCGTCAGATACCTGGTGATCTGGTTTATTTTCCTCCTGCCGCTTTCTCCTTCCTTCTGAAGTCTCTGGAAGTATGGAACTGCAATACCAAGCAACTGAACCACAATGGATGCTGAGATGTAGGGCATGATACCAAGTGCAAAAATCGACGCATTCGAGAAAGCACCTCCTGAGAACATATCGAGTAATCCGAGAACACCCTCTGCAGTCTGGGCTTTTAATCCTGCTAGCTGCTCCGGATCAATGCCTGGTAGGGTGATGAAGGAACCCAGTCGGTAAACAAGAAGAATACCTAGCGTATAAAGGATCCTTTTGCGAAGATCCTCAATCTTCCAGATGTTCTTTAAAGTTTCAATAAATGCTCTCATGAAACTTAAATTTTTTCTATGGAACCACCCAGATCTTCAATAGCCTTTTTTGCCGATTTTGAAAAGGCATGGGCCTTAACTTCAAGCTTTGAAGTCAGATTACCATTTCCAAGAATTTTGACCTGGTTGTTTTTTGAAATAAGTCCGGCTTCAATCAGCGTCTCCGGATCGATTCCAGTAATTCCTTTTTTGTCGGCAAGTTTCTGTAATATACTGATATTTATACCTTTATATTCTTTACGGTTGATGTTCTTGAAACCATATTTCGGTACTCTGCGCTGAAGCGGCATTTGTCCCCCTTCAAAGCCAAAGTTCCTGGAATAACCCGACCTGGATTTCTGTCCTTTATGTCCGCGGGTAGAGGTTCCACCCCTGCCAGAACCCTGACCTCTTCCAAGCCGTCTGTTTTTGCCGGTTGAACCCTTTGCCGGTTTTAAATTATGCAGTTCCATGTCTCGTTAAATTCAAGTTATATATGATTTAGTCTTTGAGTATATCATCTTTTCAGTTTCATCCATAATACATTAAATACCTTAAATTATTAAGATTCTCAAATGATACTGTTTTGAAGCATTTGAGTGCATTTGCATTTTGGTACATTTGTTCAAATCCATATTCCTTATGAATATGATACATTCTCATCATTTATTTTTCTTCTATTCTTACAAGATGCCTGACCTTATTAACCATTCCCATAATCTGGGGAGTATTTTCAACCTCAACACTTCTGTTTAATTTTCTGAGGCCCAGTGCATCAAGAGTTCGTTTTTGTCTTTTTGTACTTCCGATTCTGCTTTTGACCTGTGTAATTCTGATTTTTGCCATCGGTAAAATATTTTCCTTTCTAACCATTGAATACCTTCTCCAGTGAAATACCCCGCTGGTCTGAGATCATGTAGGCGTCTCTCAGATCGAGTAATGCTTTGATAGTTGCTTTTACCAGGTTATGTGGATTTGATGAGCCTTTGGATTTGGCAAGTACATTCTTTACACCCACACTTTCCAGGACAGCACGCATTGCTCCCCCTGCCTTTACTCCTGTTCCGCTCGAAGCTGGTTTCAGAAATACCCTGGCACCACCATATTTGGCCGTTTGCTCATGGGGAATAGTTCCCTTATATATTGGTACCCTGATCAGGTTTTTCTTGGCATCTTCTATTCCTTTTGCAATGGCAGTGGTAACTTCACCAGCCTTACCCAGACCATGTCCAACAATTCCGTCTTCATTGCCAACAACCACAATGGTGGAAAAACTGAAAGTCCTTCCTCCCTTAGTCACCTTGGTTACACGCTGGATACTGACTAAGCGATCCTTCAATTCGAGATCACTGGTTTTTACTTTTCTGATATTGGTAGTCATCTTAAACTAAAATTTTAAACCGCCTTCCCTGGCACCTTCAGCCAGTTGTTTCACTCTTCCATGATAAAGATAGCCTCCCCGGTCAAAAACAACTGTACTGATACCTTTTGAAATAGATTTCTCGGCAATCAATTTGCCAACCAATTTTGCCTGTTCCGACTTTGTAATACCTTTTTTTTCAGCAACTTCTTTATTCCTGGATGAAGCTGAAACAAGTGTAACACCTGCCTGATCATCAATCAATTGGACATAGATCTGTTTATTGCTCCTGAAAATTGACATCCGGGGCACATCTTTGGTTCCGGAAATATTTTTCCGTATTCTTTTTCTGATTCTGAGTCTTCTTTCCTGTACAGATAAGGCCATTTTAGAAATACTTATTCAAATTTAAACACTGGCAGCTTTGCCTGCTTTTCTGCGTAGTTGCTCTCCAACAAATTTTATTCCTTTTCCTTTGTATGGTTCAGGTGGACGCAAGGAGCGGATCTTTGCAGCTACATGTCCCAGCAATTGCTTATCAATGGATTTCAGGGTGATGATTGGATTGGCACGACGTTCAGTTTTAGCTTCAACTTTAATTTCTTTCGGCAATTCAATGATTACATCGTGAGAGTATCCAAGGCTCATCTCAAGCCGCTGGCCTTTTGCTTCTGCCCGGAAACCCACACCAACAAGCTCCTGCTGAATTTCATAACCTTTATAAACACCAATGATCATGTTCTGAATCAATGACCTGTACAGACCATGTAATGCTTTATGATGTTTCTGATCTGAAGGCCTTTTAATTACAATATCATGATCCCTGACTTCTACAACAATTTCCTTGTTAACCTCCTGGCTGAGTTCCCCAAGTGGCCCCTTGACCGTAACAACATTGTTTTTATCGATGGTTACAGCAATACCGTCAGGTATTTTAACCGGTAACTGACCAATTCTAGACATTCCTGATCCTCCTGATTAGTTTACATAACAGAGAACTTCTCCTCCGACTTTCATTTTCCTGGCTTCTTTATCGGTCATGATACCCCTGGATGTTGAAAGAATTGCAATTCCCAGTCCATTCAAAACCCTGGGTATCTTTTCGACACTGGCATACTTCCTGAGGCCGGGGCGGCTAATCCTTTTTAATGACTTGATAGCCGCTGCCTTTGTCTGAGGATGATATTTCAATGCAATTTTTATCATGCCCTGCTTTTGATCCTCCTCAAACTTATAACTTAGAATATATCCTTTGTCATATAGTATTTTAGTAATCTCCTTCTTAATATTTGAAGCAGGAACTTCCACGACCTTATGCTTTGCCATGATGGCATTTCTGATTTTTGTCAGATAATCTGCAATCGGATCCGTTGACATTTCAATTTATCTTTATGTTATTTGATAATATATTAACCAGTAGTATGGTTAAATTTTCTAGATAATTTACCAGCTGGCTTTTTTAACGCCAGGTATGAGCCCCGCCGAGGCCATTTCCCTGAAGGTTATTCTGCTGACACCAAACTGCCTCATGTAG
>LJUQ01000220.1 GCA_001304505.1 Bacteroides sp. SM23_62_1 | reverse complement strand
AACTGATAATCCTTTATCTCTCAGGATCAGTTGGGTAAGGTCAAGAGTGAAACCATAGGTATCGTACAGGATAAAAGCTGATTTCCCGTCTATTGTTTTCCGGTTATTCCTGGCAGCCTTAGTGGTGAGTTGATCCAGCATTTTGATTCCGGTATCGAGGGTACGCAGGAACGCAGTTTCTTCCTCACGTATTACTTTCCCTGCGAACGCAGCCTGTGATATAGCTTCCGGGAACGCATCTCCCATCACTTCTCCGAGGACAGGAACAAGTTTATATATAAATGGTTTTTTCTGGTCAAGGAAGGTATAACCGTATCTGACCGCTCTCCGCAGGATACGTCGTATCACATATCCGGCTTTATTGTTGGAGGGAAGCTGACCATCGGTGATGGCGAAGGTGATAGCCCGCAAATGATCTGCCACAACACGTATGGCAACATCCTTTTCTCTGTTCTCACCATATCTGTGGCCTGTTATTCTGGCTGTTTCATGGATGATAGGCCGGAAAAGATCGGTGTCATAATTTGAATCCTTGCCCTGCAACACCATACACAACCGTTCAAATCCAAGTCCTGTATCAATATGTTTGCTCGGCAGGGATTGAAGATGCCCATTGGCTTTCCTGTTGTACTGTATGAAAACCAGGTTCCATAGCTCAATCACTCCGGGATTGCCACGGTTTACCAGCTCTTTCCCTGCTTTTTTTTGCCTTTCCGCCCCGGGACGGATATCGATATGGATTTCAGAGCAGGGTCCGCAGGGCCCGGTATCACCCATTTCCCAGAAATTATCTTTTCTGGATCCTTTGAGGACATGACTTTCTTCAACGAGCTCAAGCCAGCACGTGTAAGCCTCCTCATCCCATTCCAGCTGGTCTTTCCGGTCTCCTTCAAAGACGGTTACATACAGCCTGTCGCCCGGTATTCCTAACCGGTCGACAAGAAATTCCCATGCCATGGTTATGGCTTCTTTTTTGAAATAATCGCCAAATGACCAGTTACCCAACATTTCAAACATGGTATGGTGGTACGTATCCAGTCCCACCTCTTCCAGATCGTTGTGCTTTCCTGAAACGCGCAGGCATTTCTGTGTATTGGCAATACGATTGTACCCAACAGGCTGGTTCCCCAGGAAAATATCTTTGAATTGATTCATCCCGGCATTCGTGAACATGAGGGATGGATCATTCTTGATGACCATCGGTGCCGAAGGAACAATATGGTGATCATGTTCCTTGAAAAAATCCAGGAATGCCTGCCTGATTTCTTTTGATGTCATTTGTTAACCCTTGAACCTGTTGTAACTTAACTGATGAATCCTGTTTGCAAATAAAATAATGGAATTACACATCGGAATTATTATGCAGCGACGTGCCGTAGCTTGTTCCTGCAAAAATTAGATCCTGTTGTTTTCACTTCTGTCTTTATCGCATTTATTTTTTTTTGTTATTTGCTATTATACAGGAACTTGTAAAATTAGCTTTTTTTTAGGACTGATTTGGTGGGATTAGCGATAATTTTATAATTTAGCAGTGAAAGTCACAATGAATGTTTCAGAAAAGATTTCAATTTGATCCGGAAACCATCCGTTTCGTACGGGTAAGAAGAAGCCCAAAAGCCCGAATATTGTTGATTCTTCTATTCCTTTCGCTTTCCTCTGTCACTGCCATACTGATCTATCATCTTACTGTAAACCTGGGTATTAATCCTAAAGTTACTAAACTTTCACTGCAAAATACCGAGTTAATTTACAGGTATCAGCAGCTGAATAACAGGATGAACGATTATGACGGCTTCCTGGAGGAATACCAGTATGTTGATGATAGTATATACCGGTGTATTCTGGAACAGGAACCGTTGCCAGACTACATCAGGCAACCTGGATTGGGAGGTAGTTATCAGTATGTGTATCTTGAAGGATTTATCAATTCTGAATTGATGATCAATACATCAACACGGGCTGATTATCTTACCCTTAGGTTAGAGATGCAACTCAAATCGTTTGACGATCTTGCCAGTAAGGCACTTGAAAAAAGAGATTTATTGAACAGAAAGCCATCTATTCAACCTGTAGCCCTCGGTGACCCATATTGGCTGACTTCAGTTTTTGGGTCAAGGATCGACCCCGTAACAAAAATCTATACAAGCCATTACGGACTCGATTTTGCCGGTGCCGTAGAAACAAATATCTATGCAACAGGAGATGGGATTGTGGAATATATAAAAATTTCTTCCGGAGGTTATGGCAAAGAAGTGGTCATTAACCATGGTTTCGGATACTCTACCAGGTATGCTCATCTGAACAAAATTTTTGTCAGGAAAGGTCAGGAAATAAAGCGTGGCCAGGTTGTCGGCCTTCTTGGAAATTCAGGAAAATCAACAGGTCCGCACCTCCATTATGAAGTGCGGTTTATGAATAAACCGCTTAATCCATATTACTTTTATTCTGACGATCTTACCCCTGAGGAATACAGAAAAATTATTTCTCTTCCCGATAGAGTTGATAATTAGTAATTTGCGAGTTATAAAATATTTTTATATTTTAGGCCAACAATTTCATTATCATCATGCCTAAAAGTAAGTATAAGTATAATACGGAATCTCTGAAATATGATAAGATCAGAACCAGTTTCGGAACTAAAACGCTGATCTTTTTCTCATATCTTTCCATCATTGTGATGATGGCTGTGATACTGAATGTTATTTACAGCAGTTTTTTTGATACAGCCAAAGAAAAAAGACTGATCAGGGAAAATAATCAACTATTATTTCAGTATGAAGTGCTGAATAAGCAGATTACAAACCTCGAAAGTGTCCTTGAAGATATTGAAAACCGTGATGATAATATCTACAGGACCATCTTTAATGCCGAACCTATCCCAAAATCAGTCCGTGATGCAGGTTTTGGAGGTGTGAACAGGTATGAATATCTTGAGGGGTATGATCATTCCTATATTGTCATTGAAACAAGGAATAGGTTAGATCAGCTGGCAAAGGCTATTTACGTGCAGAGCAAGTCCTATGATGAGGTCATCGAACTTGCCAAAAACAGGGAGGACCAGCTTGCCTGCCTGCCTGCCATCCAGCCGATATCCAATAAAGACCTTACGCGTACCGCTTCAGGATGGGGTTACAGGATTCACCCGATTTATAAGATACGGAAGTTCCATTATGGCATGGATTTTACAGCACCCACAGGTACTGAGGTCTATGCCACAGGAAATGGAAAGATTATCCAGGTTGAATGGTCACGGAGAGGGTTGGGGAACCACATCATCATTGATCATGGTTATGGTTACAAAACACTGTATGCACACCTGAACGGATTCAATGTAAAATTGGGACAGCAGGTAAAACGCGGAGATGTGATCGGTTTTGTTGGCAGTACAGGATTATCCACGGCTCCACACCTGCATTATGAGATTCATCTGAACAATAAAAAAGTAAATCCGATCAACTATTATTTCAACGACCTGACACCGGAAGAATATGACCGGATGATAGAATTATCGATGCGGTCAGGTCAGAGCTTTGATTAATACTGACATACATAATCCATCCTTGAGCACAACCTGCATGTCTTTGATAGAGGATGGATTATTTTTTTATCTTCTCTTCAAATACCGGGGAAATTCATATATTTCCAGATGCGAGATTTAATCAATGTATCAAAGTAGTAAGGATTTTATACTATTATTATTTACCCTATTCATCACACCATTTATGTTCTGTCAGTCATCAGCGGATGATAAGTCAGTTACGGTTATTGGTGTTGGTGATATCATGCTTGGGACAGATTATCCTTCCGAAAGGTATCTGCCCCCCGGGGACAGGTGCAACCACCTGATGGAAAGTGTGATACCATATCTCAGGGATGCTGATATCACCTTTGGCAACCTGGAGGGCTCCTTTGCGGACTCCACCGCTAAGGCTAAGATTTGCCGTGACACTCTGAACTGTTATGTATTTCGCATGCCGGAAAAATACGTTTCGTGCCTTGTGGAAGCAGGATTCGATATGCTGAGCCTGGCCAACAACCATTCAGGAGATTTCGGAAAGGAAGGAAGGATCAATACAATGAAAGTACTTGACAGTGCCGGGATTGCTTATGCCGGCTTGATTGAATACCCTGTCACCATCCTCACTGTTGATTCGCTGAAGGCAGGCCTGTGTGCTTTTTCACCATTCAGGGGCACCTGCAGCATTACGGATATAAGGGCTGCAGCTGAGATTGTGATGAATCTCAAGCAAAAATGTGATATTGTTATCGTATCTTTTCATGGAGGTGCTGAAGGGAAGGAGTATCAACATGTAACAAGAGATACAGAGACATATCTCGGGTATAACCGGGGCAATGTTTATGAATTTGCTCATGCTATGGTTGATGCAGGTGGAGATATTCTTTTCGGGCATGGTCCGCATGTCACACGCGCTATTGAAGTTTACAGGGAACGATTGATCTGTTACAGCCTGGGAAATTTTTGTACGTATGGAAGGTTTAACCTGCAGGGACCAAATGGTATTGCCCCCCTGGTGAAGGTGACCGTAAACCGTAACGGTAAATTCCTGCGGGGAGAGATCATTCCGGTGAGGCAGACAGGAAGAGGAATCACGGAAATAGACCCGGAAAAGAAAGCCATACAGAAAATCCAGGAACTGACCCGGGCAGATTTCACGGAAACTCCTGTTGAGATCACAGATGATGGGAAGATTCTGAAGAAGTAAAAAGGTAATATGGTTCCTGGTTCCCGGTTCCTGGTGGCTTGGGGCAGGTGGGCTGGGTGTGAAAGTAGTTTTGGATCCTTCATTATATACAACCAGTCTTGGTATTAGAATATATAACATGAAGCAAATCATTCTGATAATGACTTTTGTACTTGCTTTTCAAAAGATGTCCTTCTGTCAGCAACAAAACCATTCACTTGCAGATATAAAGATTCTCATCGGGACATTCCTCGGGAACGAAAGGCGCAATTATTACGGAAATGAAGCACCGGCAAATCTAAAGGTTATCTGGAAGCATTACCTGGGGGAGGGTGTTACAGTTATCTCCAGGAGTCAGGGTCAGAGGAAATGGGCCGGTGCGGGCTGGACAGGACAGCCCCTGCTCATAGAGGAAAATGGAGAATTATTCCTGATCCAGGGGGCATATGATCATAACCTGAAAAAAATTAATGCCGGCAATGGACAGATAGTATGGCAATACGCATTTGATGATGTCGTAAAAGGTACGGGGACGATATGGTATAATCCGCACAGTAAGACACATGATTCAAGGTATATCATTTTCCAGGGCAGCCGGCTGGGTGTCGGGAATTATCTTGATGCCCCGCATGTCCCCAGTTTCAGGGCCATCAGTTATCTCACCGGGGAGGAACTGTGGAGGTTCGATGTGAAATGGACAGACTCGTACAGCAGGGATGCCGATGGGTCTGCATTAATCATTCATGATACGTTGTATACCGGACTTGAAAATTCTTTGTTTACTGTTCTGAATCCCGATCCTGCATACGCCAATATGAAGGATGACATGCTTCAACCGGAGATCATACAGGAAATTAAACTATATGAGAAAGAAGATGTGATAGCACACCGTTACAATGTTGTAACAGAATCATCCCCATGCCGGCTGGGTAACCATATCTATATTGCTTCCGGCTCCGGGCATGTCTATGGCTATAGCCTGGAAACGAAAAAACTTGACTGGGACTTCCGCATCGGATCAGATATCGATGGATCTGTGGTGGTGACGGAAGATAACTGCCTTCTGGTATCTGTTGAAAAACAGTTTATACCCGGCCCCGGCGGAATTTTTAAACTGGATCCATCGAAAAATTCGAAGGATTGTGTGGTCTGGTTCTTTCCAACCGCGGACAGCTCCTTTTCATCCTGGCAGGGAGGGGTTATTGGAACGGCCTCTGTAACGGATTCCTATAACACCGGATTTTCAACCAACCTTGCCGCCTTTACCGGTATCGACGGATACCTGTATGTTGTTGATCATCAACGGACCGATTCCGGCAGGTCAGTAACAGGCCCTGATGGGATTTCTGTATATCCTGCACCGGTGCTTATTTTTAAAAAATATATCGGGCCATCAATTTCAACACCTGTTTTTGTAAATGATAAATTAATAGCTGCAGGGTATCATGGCATATTCCTATTTCAATTTGACCACGAAAAAAAAATTACTCTACTCGACAGGTTCTCAGCAACTTTTGAGTCTACACCCATTGCCTGGAACGGAAAAATATTTATTGCGTCACGGAATGGATACTTATATTGTTTCGGTTCAGAATAAAATCGTATTGTTTTTTTTTTTTATTCAATTTTTATACTTTAGATAAATTATAGATTGGCATTATCCGGTCTCTAATTCGCAATTATTTTTCAACAAATGCCTTACAAAGAACAAAAAGTCGAGAAACTCTATTACACTATCGGTGAAGTAGCAGAGATGTTTAATGTGAATACTTCACTGATTCGTTTCTGGGAAAAAGATTTTGATGTTATTAAACCAAAAAAGAATAAAAAAGGAAACCGGTTATTTACAAAGGAAGACATTGAAAATTTCCACATCATATACCATCTCGTAAAAGAAAAGGGGATGACACTGAAAGGTGCCAAGAAGAAACTGAAGGAAAATAAAGATGATACAGTTCAAAACTTCGAGATTATTAAAGCACTTACCGGCATAAAAAAAATACTTCTGGAAATTAAAGAAGAGATGAAGCAATAGGACACCCTTACCACTGAACTACGCGGAATGTTAATAGCATTAATACGGGCTTTTTCCGGTTCAGACCTTACAAACAATAAGTACAGAATCTATGATTCAATTGTTCAATGTGTTAAAAATTAACCTGTTATCATGAAGATTAAAGACATTATTTCCTGCCTGGAAGATTTTGCGCCGCTATCATTTCAGGAATCCTATGATAATTCCGGACTGATCGCAGGTAATCCTGACCAGGAACTGGATAGCGTATTGTTGAGTATTGATGTGACGGAGGATGTAGTCGACGAAGCAATCTCATTGAAGGCCGGTTTAATCATCTCGCACCATCCCGTTCTGTTTTCAGCAATTAAAAGAATTAGTGGTGATAACTTCGTTGGAAGGTGTTTGATCAAAGCTATCCGGAATAATATTGCACTCTCTGCCATGCATACGAATGTTGATGCAGTCAGGGATGGTGTCAACAGGAAGATTTGTGATAAAATCGGGTTGGAGCAGACCAGGATTCTCTTACTACGCCAGGAAGAGCTCAGGAAACTGGTTTTTTTTGTTCCACCTGATCATGCAGAGGTTGTAAAGGAAAAGATCTTTGGAGCGGGTGCGGGAATTATAGGCAATTATGACCAGTGCAGTTTTAATGCCCCGGGAGAAGGAACCTTCAGGGGATCGGATGAGACAAAACCATTTGTTGGTAAAAAGGGTGAGCTTCACTATGAGAAGGAACTGAGGGTGGAGACAATTTACCCGAAACACAGGCAATCCGCTATCCTGTCGGCATTGATTGAAGCACACCCCTATGAAGAAGTTGCCTACGATATTTATCCTGTCGAGAATGCATACACCGGTGCAGGAAACGGCATGATTGGCCATTTGCCCGGACCTGTGGATGAAATAGAATTTCTGACTCATATTAAGCAAAAATTTTCAACGGGGATTATTCGTCATTCCAGGCTTCTCAACAGGCCAATCAGTACTGTTGCAGTCTGTGGAGGAAGCGGCAGCAACCTATTAAAGGAGGCCATCAGACAAAAAGCTGATCTGTTCATAACCGGTGATTTCAAGTACCACCAGTTCTTTGATGCCGACGGTAAGATCGTTATTACCGATATAGGACATTATGAAAGTGAACAATTTACTACGGAAATATTTCG
>LJUQ01000219.1 GCA_001304505.1 Bacteroides sp. SM23_62_1 | reverse complement strand
CTTGAAATTAAGAGAGAGATCCTTACCGGTGAGCTTTCAGATATTAAACAGGCTTCCATGCCTGTAATCGCAGCTGTTGGAGGGATGGCATTACCAGCTCTGCTTTTCATTGGCCTTAATCTGGGGAAGCCCGGGATTGAAGGATGGGGAATTCCAATGGCAACAGATATTGCTTTTTCACTGGGTATCCTCAGTCTGCTTGGTAAAAGAGTACCACTCAATCTTAAGATTTTCCTTACTGCCTTTGCTATAGTAGATGATATCGGGGCTGTTGTTATTATCGCTATATTCTATACCAGCGAGATTTACTGGGCAATGCTTCTGATATCAGCCGGACTTTATATTATACTTATCCTTGCCAATTTATCCGGGATTCGCAACATTAATTTTTATATCATTACAGGATTTGTTATCTGGTATTTGTTTCTCAAATCCGGAATACACCCGACCATTGCAGGTGTGTTGCTGGCATTTACCATTCCTGCAAACCGAAGGATCAGGATACCAATTTTTCTGAATCGCATGCAAAGGAACCTGGATGAATTCTGTCCAACTGACTGTGAAGATAAAATGTTACTCACAACAAAACAGCTGGTTGCGATAGATAATATAGAATACTATATTGAAAAAGTCCAGAGTCCTCTCCAGAAACTTGAACATTCGCTTCATGGATTCGTAACATTTTTTGTCATGCCGGTTTTTGCTCTGGCAAATGCAGGTGTGGTTTTTACCGGTGGTCATGACCTTTCTGGTGTGGATGCTCTTACGATTGATATAGCTGTAGCTCTTCTCATCGGCAAGTTTCTGGGAGTATTTGGATTTACATGGCTGTTCACAAAGCTTGGATTTTTAAAATTACCGGGTAATTTGAGATGGGTGCACATGATGGGGCTTGGTTTTCTGGGGGGAGTGGGCTTTACCATGTCCATTTTTATCAGTACACTTGCCTATAGTGATATCATTTTATTGAATCATGCTAAAATGGGTATTTTGGTGGGATCGTTCCTTGCGGGAATCAGCGGGTATTTATTGCTGAGAGCAACATTGAAGAAAAGTGATGTGGATTCTGAAGAATGAGTTTCAAGATAGATCCGATAAATCAAAATCTTCTATCTTTGCGGCTTAAATCAGTGAGAAGAAATGGCAGAGAGACCTGAAAAGCTTGCAGAAAAATTAGGTGAACAGTTCAACAAGGCTACAGCAGAAGAGATCCTGACTTATTTTTTGACTCATTATAAAGGAAAAATAGTCCAGGGAAGTGGGATGGGGGCAGAAGACCAGGTGATCACGCGGATGATCTCTACTATTGATAAGACCACAAGGATCATTACGCTGGATACAGGAAGATTGTTCCAGGAGACTTATGACCTGATCCAGAAAACCAATGAACATTTTGGCTTCAAAATCGGAATATATTTTCCTGATTATGAAAAGGTTGAGCAAATGGTGAAAGAAAAGGGCATCAATCTTTTTTACGGGAGTTTGGAGAACAGACGATTATGCTGTCACATCAGGAAAAATGAACCGCTGAAAAGAGCTTTGAAAGGAATGGATGTCTGGATTTGCGGGCTTCGGAAAAATCAGACAATTACGCGTTTTTATAATAAAGCTGTTGAGTGGGATGAACAGCATGGATTGATCAGAGTCAATCCATTAATCAACTGGACTGAGAAGCAGGTGTGGGATTATATCCGCGAACATCAGATTCCTTATAATGTTCTGCACGACAAAGGATATCCTTCAATTGGCTGTCTGCCCTGTACACGTGCAGTCAAACCGGGAGAAGATCCACGTTCCGGCAGATGGTGGTGGGAAGACAAAGGTCCCAAGGAATGTGGGTTGCATTATAAGTAAATTCAAGTTATACAACCAGATCCCAACAACTCTTCCCCATCATACCACGCGGCAAATTGCCCGGGTGTTATACCTCTTTGCATACGTTCGAAAATAATGTGCATGCCATCATTTTTCATGACCAGGGTTGCTTTCTGTAATGGTTGACGGTACCTGATCCTGACAAGTAATTTCTTCTCTTCCCCAGGATTCATTTTCAGATCATCCCTAATCCAGTGAATATCCTTTTTCTGGATAAAAAGCCCTTTCCTGTATAGACCCGGATGCGTATGTCCCGCCCCTGTATACACGATATTTCTGAGAGTATCGGTGGCAATCACAAACAAAGGTTCTTTTTTCCCGCCTATATTCATACCTTTCCGCTGTCCAATCGTAAAAAAATGCGCTCCCCGGTGTTTTCCGATTACGATACCATCTTCCGGTTGATATTCAAAGGGTTGACTGACCTTTAGAAGATCAGTGTTTTTCAGATCATAGTTCAAATAACCACTGAACCTTTTTGGAATTTCAATAACATCACCCTGCTTTGGTTCAAGTTTTTGCTGTAAGAATGTTGGCAGGTCAACTTTTCCTATAAAACAAATACCCTGCGAATCCTTTTTTTTTGCTGTTGGTAATTGCTGATCATGGGCTATTTTCCTTACCACAGCCTTCTCAAGGTCTCCAACTGGAAAAAGGACCTTACTGAGCTGCTCCTGGTAAACCTGGCAGAGGAAATAACTTTGTTCCTTATTTGGATCTTTACCTGCCAGGAGCCGGTATATCCTCTTTCCACTTTTCTCAATGGTTTCTTTTCTGCAGTAATGGCCTGTGGCAACAAAATCCGGGTTGAATTGCGCGGTTGCTTTCAGAAATTCATCAAATTTGATTTCACGGTTGCATAAAACATCAGGGTTAGGGGTCCGGCCCTTCTCATACTCACGAAACATATAATCAACTACACGTTTTTTATATTCCTTACTCAGGTCAATAGAATGAAACGGGATTTTCAATTTTCTGGCGACCAGCTGGGCGAAGACAAGATCATCTTTCCATGGACAATCACCCTCAAGGGTTCCTGTTTTATCATGCCAGTTGATCATGAATACAGCTGTAACATCATAACCTTCCTTTTTAAGAAGATATGCAGCTACACTGGAGTCAACTCCGCCTGATAATCCTACAACAACACGGGGCATAAAATGTTTTTTGTGATTGTAAAATTAGAAAAATGCCTGTAATACAGGTAATCCCGGTAACCTATGAAGCATTAAAAAGGGATGGATTTAAAATGTTTACTGTTTGAGTTTTTCTGCAACCTGTGGATTGGTCAATATATTGGCTACAATCGCATAGGCCGTATCAGCGCCATAACTTTTAATTTTTGTGACGAGGATCTTCTTACTGTCCTCAATTTGTCTTTTTTCTGCCAGGGCTTTCCTGATTTCCCTGAACTGAGTGCCTGTTAACTCATCCTCGAGAGCAGTTGTAATAATCTGGATATCAATATCATCACCTGTTTTTTCCGGTGTTCCGAACGTTTCCAGCTCAATGATCGCTTCTTCAAGAACTTCCCTGCCAAGCTTTTTACAGGCTTCCATTGAATTGGTATATCCCGTTTCATCTCTGAGAACCCAGCTTCCCTGGTCATATTTGATTTTCTGGATAGACTCAATTTTCTTATTACCGGGACCAAAAATCCTTTCCAGTAGCAGAATGGTGAAATTTTTCCATGCATTCAGGTCAAAATCTTTGATATTAAGCTTTTCAATCTGATCCTGAAGAACCTGAACAGTTTTATTGATGTCCATTTTATTGCGGATTATGAAGGTTTTGTTTGAATAAATTTAGGAAATAACAAAGTTACTATTTTATATATGTATAATAGCAGTGAGCCGGTAGAAGATTAGTCCCATTTCGTTCTTGAAGATGGAATTATTTATTTGCATGAAAGGTTCGTTCCAGTCTTTCTATATCAAATCCCTTTCCCGCGATCCGGCTTGCAATATTATTGTATAATTGTTCATCCATCTCTGGCGACCTGGCAAGAATCCAGAGGTAATTTCTTTTTGGACTTCCCACTACAGTCCAGCTGTAATCGTCAGCCAGTTCAAAGATCCAGTAATCACCCCGGAAAGGCCAGAAAAACTGGACTTTTAACCTGGCATTACCACTGTTGGGCACGATAAAAGCTTTTCCTTTAATTTCTGTTCTTCTGGTCTCCCTGGTACACCTGTTTATTACGATTACATAACCTTTTGGAGATAATTGATATTCAGCTGTTGTATTGGAACAACCCTTTTCAAACCTGGTGGGAAAAGCAGCAATTTCATACCAGAGGCCTGAATATTTTTCAAGATCGACAAATTCCACGGTTTCAGGTGGCTGCGAATGGCAGCCGGTGAACAGAGAAGTCATGGTTAACAAGATTAAAGTGAATTTAAATTTTTGCATTAAAGCAATTTTCAATCTTTATTGGATTTCATGATTTTAAATGACTTATCAAATTTACTTATCATTTTTAATTATTCCTTTCCTGGTACAAATGTTCCTGGTAATATTTATTTACATCTGTTTTGGGATCTTTGAACAGATAGACCGGTACACCATATTCCCTTGCATATGGTGTGCTGATTCTGCCGAAGATCCTGACATCGTTGTACATCTCAAAGAGATCATCGCTCTCACCAACTTTGATTAAATGACCAAATGGAATACTATCGGGTGCCCAGTAAAGATAACTGTCATTGAAACTGATCACATGTGGTAAACCGTACTTCTTACCATAGAAATTGATTGCTCCTGCTTCTCCATAATTATTGGCAAAAATGGTACAGTGTTGTTGTTCCTCCGGCGTAAGGCTTTCATAAGCATTTCTCACAATCTCCGTAAGCTCTTTCCACCCAATCATATCGGCATAATCCTGCGGAAGGTCATGGTATACGCCATCTTCCCAGCGTTGATTTTGTTCCATCCCGATATTGCTCATGAACCGGACATATTTATCAGGTTTCATAACAGGAAGGCTGATTGGAAGGATAAAAAGTGCAAGAATAATGTTTAAACCAATGATGATGAACCTGATAAATTGATACTTTCCATGAAGCCATTTTACCAGGATATATCCTCCAAAGGCAAAAAGCATTGTATACAGACCAAGTGTATAATAATGTTTGCCCCGGAGAATAATCAGCTGAAGGAGCACAAAAACATAGATCAGTCCGAAGATTCTGAAGTTTTTACCCTCCCGGGTAAATAGAACAAATACCAGTCCGGGAACCCAGATAAGAAGTGCCGGCAGGTTCATGAGTACCTGTTCCAGCAGAAAATTATTAAGTGTGACATGTATCAACTGTGTTTCAGCAAGTTCACGCATATGATTAACGACAGGCCAATCATGCTGATGCTGCCATATAAGATTTGGCAGTGCAACGAGCAAAGCAATCAGTCCCGACAGATAGGGGTAGATTGTTTTAAGCCATCTTCTTAGGCCGGTAATAAAAATCGATACAAAAAAAGCAGCAAGGTAAAATACAACCGAATATTTGTTAAGGAAAGCCAGGCCGGCAACTATTCCTATCCAGATCCAATATACCGGGCGTTCCGTTCTGATTAATCTGAAGATCAGGAACGAAAGAAGAAGCCAGTAAAACTGGTTGAAAGAGACCGGCTGAAATAAGGTATTGCTCCTGAGGAATGCAGGGGATGTGAGGAATGCCAGTAAGGCCAGGAATTGTGCCATCTTCCCACCACCCATCTCTTTAACCATGAGACCAATAATAATAATAGATGCTCCTCCGATAATGGCCGGAAAGAACCTGATCCCGAAATCAGTATTCCCGAAAATGAATCTTGAAATATCTGCAAACACAGCGATAGATGGGGGAACGGAAAAATAACCCCAATCCAGATGTTTTCCCAGTTCGATGTACAGGAATCCATCCCTGTGAATCTCGTAAATGGTATTTGTCAGGAAATGAATCAGCAGTTTAATAATGGCAAATGCTGTTATTAATGCCCAGTTATCCAACCAGGATAGAATTCTAAGGTTTTTCATAAAAACAGATTTGGAGCTAAACGTACATGAACTTTTTTCATAAAAAACTCCTCAAAGACTCATGAATCCTGCATGCCGGCAGGCAGGAAAGTTCATGGGATTTCCCTGCTGTAAAGTTTAAATTTGTTAATTATTCGAAACAAATTTAAACTTTTTACAGAGGAAAATTAGCAAATAAAAGTATGTTTAGAATTCATTCTGAAAATGGTTGAGGATAAATCTGGTATGGATAAAGTTCTTCTACTAAGTGTTTATTAATCCCATTTATTCCGCCCCTAACAGGGCGGTTGAAAAGGTGAGAATTGATCCGAAGTTAGTTTAGATATAACTCCTAACGGGGCTCTCCCTGCTCCATGCCTTTTCAGGGACTATATTTCAATATGGGATAATATTTTATTTAATGATTAACCTGATACTCTGCTGGAAAGAGTTGGATGGGCAGCTGAAATTTAGAATGTATGTGCCTGAAGGCAGGTGCTCCAGGTTGATTTGTTCATTATCAAATTGTTTCAGGACAAGGTTGCCCAGTAAATCGAAAACAGATACTTCAAATGACCCTTTTAACTGGTGCTGGATAGTAATGGAATGGGTTGCAGGGTTGGGGAAGATTGTTACTAAATCGGAGTTAGTTTGCTTTTCGTCAATCCCGGTTTGATCCTCAACAATAAACAGCATAACAGTATCACTGGAAATAGATCCGTATTCATTACTTACCAGGCAGAAGTATTGTCCACTATCTTCAGGATCGGCTTCAGGGATCATCAATACAGTATCTGATGATCCGGGTATTTCTGAATTATCTTTCATCCATTGATAGTATAAGGGCTGAGAACCTGATGCACTGATATGAAAACTGTATTCCTCTCCTGCTGTAATGCTGTCACCAGCAGGTTGAACGAGGATGTGTGGAGGATCTTTAATAAACAGCTTAACAGTATTACTGGAAATAGATCCGCAAACATTACTTACCAGGCAAAAATATTCACCACTATCTTCCTGGTCTGCTTCAAAGATTTTCAGTACGGTATCCGTTGATCCGGATAATTCGGAATTATCCTTCATCCATTGGTAGGTTAATGGTGGATCACCTGATGCGCTGATATAAAATGTATATTCTTTTCCTGCATAAATTGTATCGCCTGTGGGGTGTTGAATAATCAGGGGAGGTTTCTTGATATTGATCGTAACGGTATTGCTGATGTTACTGCATAAACCGGAATAAACAATTCTCCTGAAATAAGTTGTTTCATATAATGGAAGGGGGGTATAATCGGGTGAATTGGAAGATTCAAAAACAACATCCCATTTCTCCTGGTCCGTGGTTCTTGCTTCCCAAACCAAAAAAAAATCAGATGCAGCTCCGGTTGTATCCGCCAGTTTCTGGACAAGAGGATTGGGTGTGGAGCCTTCACAGACAGACTGGTCTCCTTCAATAATATTGTTTTCCATTTGCAGGAACCGGCTGAATTCCAGGATATTGCTTGTATCAATGATGTCAGCGGAAGAAATGATCCTTCTGAAGTAAGCCTGCTGAATATCAGGTCCGGGAAAGTATTTTATCATCTTATACTCTCCGGGTGCAGTATCCCATGTTACCCTGTCATATGAGATCTGCCATTCAATTTTATAAACTCCATCACCACCTTTGGGAGTTGTTGCATCAAGCGGAATTGTTGTGTCGTTGCTGCAAAGAAGTTGTTTTTGACCCAGGAAGTTAAACAGGAATCCTCGCAGCGGTGAAACCAGTTTTTTAACTACTATTCCATCTGGCAACTGGGAGGTAGTTGCCCCCCATGCAGTATTTGACGGCAGATGCATACCTGCTTTCCCATTTGAAAGATTTAGGGTAATATGATCCGGGAGTTTATTTCCTGAATGCCAGACTACACCTCCACTGCCATATCCACCGGGTCCAGTTTTATTTAATGTATCATTGGTGTTACCCCCATCGCCTCCACTTGCCTCAAGATGAAGAGGCCCGTTAAAATGTGTGACATCCAGTACAATACAG
>LJUQ01000218.1 GCA_001304505.1 Bacteroides sp. SM23_62_1 | reverse complement strand
CAGATCCATGTATAAAAACTTACCCTGGGCCAGAAAATTAAAAGCACCTGTAATACTTTCCTCTTTTCTTGATCTGGTTCTGTGTGAGATTATATATTTCCCTCCACCAAAAGCAGAATACTTCAATGGCAGATAACCTATTTCATTCCTGAGTGTGTTGCTTATTGACATAAGGTGGTCAACCGTTGCGCCGAACCAGAAAATATCTGAATAAACCAGGACAGAACTGGCAAAATCAAAGTGGCCGATTCTTTCGTCAGGCGGGATTTCTATCGATGAAGGATTAATATAATCAAAAGATATCTGATCACTGAATACAAGTTTTTCAAAATTTATGAATTGATAATGATAATATGCATGAATTCCAGGTCTGATTTTCCAGATCCTGTTAATATTGAAATTAAAAGAATATTGCAGTCCAAGATTTGTCACGTTGAACAGGCCATGACCTGCATCATCCCTGAGGAATAAAATACCAACGCCGCTCCTGTATTTTTCAAAATAATGGTCAAATGAGCCGGCATAGGTTAAATATGTGCCGGGTAATTTAGGCCATTGATCCCTGAAATTCATAATCAGGCGACTTCCTCCACCGGATCCTGCAAAAGAGGGGCTCAAATAGAGCAATGCAGAATAAAACTGCGAAAATTGAGGATCCTGCCCTAATCCTTTAAAATTAGTAACCATCAAAAGAAGAACTGCCAGATAAATGATTTTTTTCATAATTTATTTTCAGAGTGGATGACTCTTAATTAATAAGATTCATCTTTGTATTAGTATTACATTACCGAAATATTCATATTTTTTCCCATTATTATATCTTCCTGACACACGCCATAAGTAAACACCGTCTTCCATCAGCTGGTCGTTAAAATATCCATCCCATCCAACGTTTACATCATTACTTTCAAAAAGTAAGATTCCGAGGCGATTATATATCTCCAGCCGGTATTCAATAACTCCTTTTACATGCGGATGGAATACATCGTTACTGTAGTCATTTTCATCATAATATCCTCCTGAAGGGCCGTTGGGATTTGGAGTGAACGCATTTGGCACAATAACCTCACCGCTTTTTTCCACTTCAACTGCATCCACAATAGTAAGAGAATCAAAGCATTGATTTTCTGACCATACATTGAGGGTAACAGTATAGAATCCCTCTTCTGTATATATATGTTCAGGGTCTTTTTCACTTGAGGTCTCCCCATCACCAAAATTCCACAAATAGGTTTCCGCACCTGTTGAGAGATTAAAACAATGAAGTGGCTGGTCGGGAATATATACTTTTGAGGGTGTAAGGTTAAAATCTGCAACCGGAAGTTTATATACTCTGATCACAGTATCTTTATGTACTGTCATTCCATGAGGGCCGGTTGCGGTAAGCCGTACGGTATAGTTGCCAGCCAAGTTAAAAGTATGTTCTGTATTTGGAAGGTCGGAAGTATAACCATCTCCAAAATCCCATGAATATGGATATCCTCCTATGGAGTTATTAATGAAAGTTACAGTTAAAGGCGGACACCCGTCTGGCGGATCCGGAATAAAATTGGCTACCGGCATAACAAAATGTGTTATCACCACATCATCGGAGGCAATACAACCACTATTATTGATTGTCCAGGTGAAGGTATTGGCACCGGGTCCCAGGTTGGTAATTTTTGTTTCGAAATTATCAGGTGTTTCAAGGGTGCCCTGTCCTGCCAGCAATTCCCATTTACCAACGCCTGTTGCAGGCTTGTTTCCAACGACTGTAACGGTAGAAGAATATACTGATTGATCGGGGCCGGCATAGACATAAGCCAGGTTATTTGTGATAATCACATCATCAGAAGTACGGCATCTGCCATTTTCAGTTATCCATTTCAGCGTATTCTGACCAAATCCCAGGTTTACCACTCTTGTGTCAAATCTCGAAGAATCTTCCAGTGTTCCTACTCCACTGACGATGGTCCAATAACCGGTTCCTGTAGTGGGAGGTGTTGCAAGAAGGTTGGCAGAGGTATTACAAACAGTCCGGTCTTCTCCAGCATATGCAACTGTCGGCAGACTATTTGTAATGATTACATCATCATAAAGATCACAGTCTCCGTTGGTAATGGTCCATCTCAAGTGATTCTGTCCATAACCCAGATCAGTTGCCTTTGCATCCGGTTCAGTCAGGACATCGAAGGTTGCCGAACCACTGATAATAGTCCACTCACCATTGCCGATATAAGGCAGGTTAGCAGCCATCGTGAGCTCATCAGAACATATATCCTGATCAGGGCCAGCATTGGGGTCGGAGGGTAAACTATTTGTAATAATAACCTCATCATAATAGCTGCATCCTTTGCTGGTCACATTCCACCTCAACACATTCTGGCCTCTTGCCAGGTTTGTAACCTCCGTATTATTCAGTGTATTATCTGTGAAGGAAGCAGATCCGGTCACAACACTCCACCGCCCGATCCCATTGATTGGTACGGAGGCATACATAATGGTTGAGTAGGAGCAAAGGATCTGGTCTTCCCCTGCATCAATATTTGTTGGCTGATCATTCGTGATTATTACCTCATCGGTCGAATAACAATTCTCATTCGTTATTGTCCATCTCAGGGTGTTCGGGCCGAGACTCAGATCGGTAACCTGGGAGTTAGACTGGTTTGGATTAACAATCAATGCCGAACCACCCAATACAGACCATTCGCCGGTTCCTATAGTTGGGTTATTTGCATTCAGCGTCGTGGATGATCCGCAAATCGACCGGTCAGGTCCGGCATAGGCAGTGGTTGGACTATTATTAATGATTTTTATGTCCGAATAAGAAACACAGCCTTTATTTGTAATAGTCCAGCGTATAATATTTTCACCTTTATCGAGATCAGTAACTTCAGTATTGGGTTGATCCGGATTGATAAAGTTGGCTGAACCTGACCCTCCGACCACGGTCCATAGACCTGAGCCAGGGCCAGCGCTGTTAGCTTCCAGGAACGTACTGTTTTCACATATTACCTGGTCACTGCCGGCATCTGCAATGACTTTGTCAAAATTAATATTTACTTCGGCCGTGGAAACACATTCCTTATAGGTAATGGTCCATCTGAACCTGTTCAATCCCAGGGCAAGATTTCTTGCTATGGCATTTGGATTATAGGGATTGGAGAAGACAGCAGATCCGCTCAGCACAGACCACTCACCTGTACCATAAGAGGGCTGGTTGCCGGGAAGAATAACAGTGTCAACGCAGACAGACTTATCCACACCTGTGACGGCTGTTGTCGGTTTATGAGAAACAATAATTACAGTATCTGCATCTTTACATCCCATATTTGAAATGGTCCACTTGAAAATATTGGTGTCAATAGCAAGGTTATATGCCTGATTCATATTAAAGAAAGCCCCGCCTTTGATGACACTCCATTCACCGGTTCCGATGGAGGGAGTATTCGGATATAATGTCACGGAATCTGTGCAGACAGTTCTGTCAGCACCCGCTTCTGCACGGGTAGGTTCATTATTATTGATGATGACCTCATCAAAAGATATACAGATATCATTTGAGATGGTCCACCTGAATGAATTTGAACCGTAGTCAAGGTTTGTCACTGCTGTATTATATTGACTATCACTGGCAATTGTTGCTGAGCCGCCAACAACAGTCCATGTCCCCGTGCCGATAATCGGATCATTTCCCGCAAGGAATGCATTATCCGCGCAGATATTCTGGTCAATCCCTGCATTTGCTGTTGTGGGGGAATTATTGATAATGGTTACATCATCAGAGGATACTTCATATTCATAAATTGTCCAGCGGAAGATATTGGTTCCTTTACCCAGGTTATCAACCTCCGTTTCATAACTATCTGCATCATCGAAGAGTCCTGAGCCGGCTATGACTGTCCATTGACCTGTTCCATAAGCCGGTTTACTTCCTTTCAGGGTGGTATTGTTCTGGCAGATATTCTGATCGGCACCGGCATAAACTACGGTTGGTGTGTAGTTAATCACACTGACCTCATCATAGTCCACACAGATATTATTAGTAATTGTCCATCTGAGAACATTTTCGCCAATCCCCAGATTTGTGACCTGAGAATTTCTGTCGGAGGGATTAAGGATACTGGCTGAACCGCTTACAAGTGTCCAGGTACCGGTACCAATAACAGGAGCATTACCGTTCAGTATATACGTATCTGAAAGAATGATAGTGTCTGACCCGGCATCGGATGTTGTCGGGGAATCATTTTGAATGGTTACCTCATCATAGCTCAGGCAGCCGTCATTATTAACAAGCCACCGGAGGATATTTGTACCTTTACCAAGATTGGAGACGGTTGTATTATATTGATTCGGATTGGCAAATATTCCACCTCCTGACATAATGAGCCATTCACCTGTTCCTTCACTGGGTTTCAGAGCATTTAATACAGTTGAATTCGTGCAAATAGTCTTATCAGAACCAGCATAAACATTCAGTGATTTGTTTTTAATGACGACCGTATCCCGAGAAATACATCCACTCTGATTGATGCTCCAGACAAATATATTATCACCCTGCGACAGATTCTGAACAAGGCTGTTATTCTGGTTGATGTTTACAATGGACCCGGTACCGTTTAATATGGTCCATGTTCCGTTGGTTGAAAAGTTTGCGCTCAGTCTGGCTGTATCCGTGCAGACTACCTGGTCCCATCCGGCGTCAACGACAGGAGTGGGCGTAACCGTGATTGGATATTCTGCCGACTCAGGGCCGTTACCGCATACATTTTTACCGTGTACGGTTATCTTACCGCTCACGGCATTCAATCCAAAATTAACTTCAATAAATCTTGTTCCCGCTCCGTTCACAACCTGCAGGTCATAGGGCAATGTCCACTCATAAGAGTCAGCATCGGATATAGCAGGAATTTCATATATAATACCTCCCTCTCCCTGGCAGATCTGATTATCGCCGGTAATTAATCCGGGCGTGCCGGGTAATTCATTGATTGATAAAGTGGATGGTTGACTTGTCACCGTTCCGCAGGTTCCGGTTATTGTACAACGGTAAACACCTGCATCTGTCCCGGTTAAGTTGCTGATTGTCAGGATGGAAGCTGTGGATCCTGAAACATTTCCTCCATCAACAAGTGCAGCACCATCTTTATCCCATTGATAGGTCAGATTAGTTCCGTTTGCACTGACCACAAAATAGGCATCTTCATCTGAACACTTTGAGACGACAGACGAGGGTTGCGTTGTGATAGATGTCGCTGGATTTACTGTCAGGGTGGCTGAATTGCTGTTTAATTCACCACCGGTTCCGCGGACGATACATAAATAAGTGCCATTATTTGCCGAAGTTGCAGAAAGAATCGTTAGATTACTTGTAGTCGTCCCGGAAATCACACCTGTGATATCAGTCAGGGTAACTCCATCTTTCTTCCATTCGTATGTCAGGGATGATCCTGTTGCTGTAACTGAAAATATTACAGTGTTGCCCTGACAGGCAGTCTTATTGACCGGATGAGAAGTGATCTGTGTTACCAGACTGACAGTCAGATTAGCCGGATTACTGATAACACTTCCACAGGCACCTGTCACAACACAGGTGTATGATCCCGCATCAGCTGAGACTACACTGGTCAGATTCAGTACGGAGGTCGATGACCCGGATATATTACCACCGTCAGCCAGCGGGACACCATCCTTGTTCCACTGGTATGTTAATGTGCTTCCCGAGGCTGACACTGAAAATGAAACATCTTCACCCTCATTGACTGAACGGTGGCTCGGCTGTACAGTAATAGTTGTAGATGGTGTTACAACGAGAGATGCAGCTGAGCTGTTTTCAGATCCGCAGCGACCGGTAACCAGGCAATTATAAGCTCCTGCATCGGTTAAATTAACATTGCTGATGGTCAGGTCCTTTTTGTTACTACCTGATATATTACCTCCATCAGTGAGATTTATTCCATTTTTCTTCCATTGATACTTGAGGCTGTCTCCGGATGCATTAACACTGAACGTAACCGTTGCTCCAACACATTTTGTAGAATTCACCGGACCGGTAATGATCTGGGCATTTTCATAAATGATCAGATTAGCCGGATCACTTACATCGTTTGTACATAATCCTGTAATATAGCATTGATAAACACCTTCATCCGCTGAAGTTGTATTCGTGACGGATAAAATATTTGTCAGCGCACCTGAAATATTTCCAACATCCGCGAGGTTAACACCGTCTTTTCTCCATTGATAGGCCAGGTTTGCTCCTTCAGCCTCAACGGAAAAAATCACATCGTTGCCTGCACATAATTCTTTATCAGTCGGTTGTGAAGTTACAACAGTTTCAGGATTGACGGTGATATTTGCCGACAGGCTGTTTTCCACTCCGCAAGCTCCTGATACAAAACAGTTATAAATACCCGCATCACTTTCCTGTAAATCGCTGATCGTCAAATCCTTAGCTGTTGAACCGCTGATATTCACACCATCCGTCAGGTTAACACCATTCTTTTTCCATTGATAAATAAGATTATCACCATTTGCAGTGACACTGATGGTTACAGACTCCCCTTCACATTTAGTAGCGTCAGCAGGGTGAACAGTTATAGAAGTATTTTCATTTACGATAAGCGTGGCAGGTGTGCTGTTATCATCGCCACAAATGCCTGAAATATCGCAATGGTAAACACCTTCATCGGCAGCATCAAGATTATTAATCGTTAATATGGATGTCAATGATCCGCTGATATCTCCGTTATCTGCCATATCAACACCGTCCTTTTTCCACTGGTAGGTCAGATTATCCCCGGAAGCTGTTATGGTGAATATAGCATTATCTCCAACACATTTGTTTTTATCGGAAGGATTTCCCGTTACTTCTGTCAGTTGGTTAACAGTGAGAGAAGCGGGAAGGCTGTTTTCACTTCCTTCATCGCCTGTAACAAGGCAGGAGTAGTTACCGGCATTACCGGTCTGCACATTACTGATTTTCAGACTTGCAGTGGATGTACCGGTAATATTTCCTCCATCAGAGATACTTACACCATTCTTCTGCCACTGGTAAGTAAGGTTTGTCCCTGAAGCAACCACATCAAAGTTAACACTCTCGCCCACGCATTTAACCTGGCTTCCCGGAGGATGAACAGAGATGATGGTAGTTGCGTTTACAGACAGGTAGCCCGGATCACTGTTCTCTGTCCCGCAGGTTCCTGTTACGACACAGCGGTAGGCACCTTCATCAGCTGATGTAACACCGGTGAGTATAAGTATATTTGTTGTAACACCTGAATAAACTCCTCCGTCAGCAAGTGGCACGCCATCTTTTTCCCACTGGTAGGTGAGTGCATCCCCGTTTACGTTTACAGAAAAGCTTGCATTGCCTGTTTCAACAGCTATGAAATCAGCAGGTTGAGTCGTGATAACCGTATTGGGGACAACGGTAAGATTTGCTGAACTGCTGTTCACAAACCCACAGGTGCCGTTAACCCTGCATGTGTAAACTCCCTGGTCGGAGAGGACAAGATTATTGATTGTCAGTGTATTTGTATTGGAGCCGAAAATATTTCCACCATCTGCCAGATTGACCCCATTTTTCCTCCACTGATATGCAAGATTAGATCCTGTAGCCGAAGTACTGAAGCTCACATTTTCCCCTTCGCAGATTTGTTTGCTGACAGGCTGGAGAGTAATGGCCACATCCTGGTAAACCTGTAAATTCACGGCATTACTTGTAACCGTTCTGCATGTTCCCGTTACAATACATCTGTATGTGCCCGCATCACCTGCAACAACCGAATTTAAAACAAGGCTTGTATTTGTTTCTCCAGCCAGATCAACTCCGTTTTTCTGCCATTGATAAGAAACACCGGTACCGGTGGTAGCGATGTTAAAACTGACATTATTACCCGGACATACAGAGGTCCCCTGGGGCTGAAGTGTA
>LJUQ01000217.1 GCA_001304505.1 Bacteroides sp. SM23_62_1 | reverse complement strand
GATCCAACGGAAGTTGATAAGATCAGACGGGCAATGTCGAGAGAACTGGTATGACGAATGATATGGGCATATGTTTTAAAAATTAGAGAAAGAGAACTTCTGACAAGAAAAACCAATAGAACACCGAAATACATATACCTTCGGTAATCATCCGTTAATACAAAATTAAACCGCAGGAGAAAGGCCAGCATAATACTGAATACAACAATGACCATATCAACCAGAAAGACGATCCAGCGGGGGCTGTAACCTTCATCTATTCGTTTGATGATATTCACCAAAAATGGTACAGATGAAATTCTGAACATCATAAATCCTGTTAATTGAGGGATATCCTTTTTTTTCTGAATAAAATTCCAAAACTCCCTGATTCTTAATTAAAATTAATAAAATTTCTTATAGTACAAATATTACCTGACATATTATTTATTTTCATTATCGGCATTTTGATCCTATTTTTTATCTGGTGAAAAAGTAGCATTGATTCCTGAAAAAAGCAGGGATGCCCCTCTTTTTTGTGTCAGAATAACCTTTTTAAAGAGATGACTATGTTTTAATAAAGGTTGCATAGAATGATTCAATTTAAGTCATGAATAAGTGCTGTATATCTTTCTCCCAAATAAAAATAAATGGACAAAGGTAAAAGAATATTTAATTAACTGCTTAAAAATATTCTCATTCGCTCATAAAATTCTGTTTCATAATTTTTTAAATTAATTCCGAAATTTTGCTGAAAGGCAGCAGGGAATTCAATTCCGTTTCTGACATCATAGAACAAGTTCAATACATCCTGATAAGATTTTTCCGCTCCTTTTTCGCTAATGAGGTATTCCAGTGCCAGGCAGAATAACGGGTAATATTTTCCTGTCTGGTTCTGGTTCCTTACTATCTGCGGAAAATCTTCCCACTCTTTGATTTTTATTGGATTTCCTTCACCCGGGATGTCCTTGTATTGCTCTATCCATGATTCCAGCTCACCTTGACTGTCCACTTTCTGTATTCCGGTAGTGCCCATATTTCCGATATGAACAGCAATCCCTTCCCTGAACCAGGTAGGTGTGCCAAGATCAAAATGACCTTCAATAAGGAATTCAAATACATGCGTCAGTTCATGTTTAGAAGTGTAATCCACGTAATTAAAATATCTGGTATCATCAATGTTTGAAGGCCTGATTGTAATAATAAATCCGCCCCAGTACGCCCAGGCAATATTTTCATCATGGAACCTGTTAATATAAATTTCTATTTTATCATATCCGGGAGGATACCTGAAGTCATTGAAATTATTAAAATTAAATGTTTGAAGTATTTCGTTGAAATTTTCATCTGCAATCATCCCGACTTGTGTTTTTAACTCCTCACTAGCTCCATCAGTGTAAACAATACAATATTCTGAGTTGTATGGCCTGCCATTATGTGTCCATTTGAATTTGGTATATACCGACCAGGCTTCTCCAGCAGTTTTCAGGCTGACTTCAATACTGAAAGATTGTGTGATTGATGATATATTATTTGAAACCCTGATGATTACGGAATGACTTCCCACATGGTCAAAAGTAGGCCTGCCCCACAATATATGGGAAGAATCATTGAATGACAACCAGGAAGGGATCTTTTCAACCTGGTAAATCAAATCAGCACTGTGATAATCGACAGCTACAACCACATAAGTATAATCTGCATCAGGATTGACAGTAGTTACCGGCGTTGAAACAAAACGTAAACCGGTATCAGGATCCTTGTTTTCATCTTTTGGAGAAGAATCATCCTCACAACCATAAATAGAAATTAAAATTCCAATGAATAAGAAATACAGAATCTTGTATATATCTTTCATTATTATTAGCCTGTTCTGTTATTTATAAATAAGATGAAGTAAGAATGCTTTTGGTTGCCTGGTCAGGTACAATTTGTTCCGGGCTTAAAAATGATTTTGGATTTTCAACTATAGAAGTCACAGAGAAATCATAAAAATGCTAAAGAGAAATCATAAAAATGCTAAAGAGAAATCACATGGAGAACACTGAAAACAAGAAATTTCCTTTATGGGGCTATTATGTTAGTATTCAATAGTGATTGGATTGATTTAGTTATTAAAACCATAATCCAGTTTATTAAAAACTGATGGGATTTGTTTGGGATATCTCCTGGGAAAAAATTATCCCGTCATAGGTTTCCGGCAAGGAGATTGTATCGTAGTAAAATATATCATCCAGCGGGCAATATGATGCACCAATGAACCTGAATTTCATAGGTACAAGAAGCCATTTTGCAGCTTTGTTTGTATAATCGGTTTGTCTCAGATCCAGAAAAAATAACGGTATTCCGGTACTGTTGAAGTAATATGCATAACTTGTATTATCCGGTAATGCTGCGGAGTGTACAAAAAAGGTATAGGTATGCCCCTCACATCTGTCCCATGCATAAAACCGGCCGCTGTAAAATTCTGTAGCAATCACATAATATTCATCGCCATATTGTTCCTTCAGCCGGGATCCCAGCATTTGTGCTTTACCTCCGGCATCCTCGAGGTAACAATTTCCGACATGGCCGTTATGAGCCCATATAACCACTTTACCGCTATCCAGAAGTTTATCAATAATCCAGTTTACATTGTCAATGTTGACTCCATCCCTGATATCCAGATCTGGCAGACCATTTCTGAGATTATACCATATTATCCAGTCAGGTTCAAGGTTCATTGCGATTCTCAATATAATATTATAGTCTTTTTCTGAACCTGACAAAGTATAGATATCTTTCCTGGATTCAATAAATTCAAAGACATACCGGGCATCCTCAATGGTATAATTGTTCAGTCTGCTTTTTATTTTTTCGGCTGCTTCAGGATCAACCGATTGCAGGTAATTTACGATCAGATTAATGGCTTCAGTCCAGTTACGAAATGCACAATCATAATTAAAATAGCTGATGGGAGGATCTTTCCCTTCAATTGAATATTGAATGTTGTATGCCCTCATCCAGTCATTCAAATTCCGCATTTCCTGATATCTCCAGGTTCCAAGTTTCTGGTGAGAACCTGAGGCAGTACCTTCACCTTTAGTGATATATTTGTTGATATACAATGAGTTAGGCAAGCCTGCTCCCATTAGAATTCCGCTAAATCCCATCTCTTCTATGAGGTATTCTGAGATTTTTTGCCGGATTCCCCAAAACTCGGTTGTTCCATGATTGCCTTCGCCAAGGCCAACAATCCGGGCATCGCCTATTTTTTCTTTCAGTATGGACAGATTGTTTTCTGAAATATCAGGATAAGCGGAGTTTAAAATGACTGCATGCTGCTAGAGCCATGTTTTGTTTATATTTTCAGGGGGGTTATCAATTTCCTTGCAGGAAAAAGAAATGATCAGGCATAATATACCAATGATCAAAGGAATTGGTGAAATAAATGTGCTCATCTTTCTACTCTAATAAGATGAGTACAATTTAGGAATTTTTATTGAATTATATAATTGATTTAACTACCCGCCTGAACGTACCCTGCCCGGATGAATTCGTTCATGCGGGCGTTCAGTAAGGGCGGGCAACGACCACATAGAGATTGCACAGAAGGCCACAGAGTTATTCTCCCTGTGTTATTTTTTTAACTCAGTGTTCTCAGTGGCTAAAATGATTATTTATTTTTAGTGCACTTATCAGTCAGCAAATTCGAAAACAGATTTTAAAAAACAGAATGACTTATTCAATTTTATCTTAAATTCACATGGTTTTTACTCCAGGAGAATGGATTATTCCTTGCGTTTTATATTATCTGTTTTATCTGTTTTGCTTTTAGTATCCATTGGATGTAAGAGTGATCAATCGGACAGATCAAAAGCAAGGGAGAAAATAAATCAGTTTGACAGGAATGGCAAAAAGCAAGGTCCGTGGAAAGAATATTCAGACAATAATTTGATTGCCGAAGGTTCATATGATGACGGTCAACGGGATGGACTATGGATCATTTGGTACAAAAACGGGCAAAAGAAAGAAGAAGGACATTATTCCGGGGGTGAGAAACAAGGAATGTGGACTCAATGGAATGAAGACGGAACACTGATGTGGAAAGGATTATGGGAAAATGGTAAAAGAATAATAGAATATACGGGTGAGCCGCCTGAAATACTTTTTATCGGACAAAATACAACAGATAAAGTGCTTATTCATGACACTTCCTACCAAGTCAGGATAAGAGTTCCTAATGTACCAGCCAGCCATCTTTATGTAGAGGTATCAAACGGTTCTATTAGTAAAAAAGAGGAAGAATCTGATTTGTTTGTTCTTAATACTTCTGATGATTCAACTTTAATAATGGCCATAGGCTATATGCCGGACCTGGAATTCAAGGATTTCCGAAACCTTGTGAGAGAAATACAGTTCATGGTTAAATAGCTATTTGGGATGGTTGACATATTCCCTTCAGACCAATGAAATTATCCATTAAAAGACAGATCCTTCAATATACCAGCTATATTATGCCGATAGCTGGTATTATCGCTTTTGCATCACTTTTTATAAAATACGGATTCTATTTATCTGATAATTTAATGGGTTACCTGTTGATTGTGGATGAGATCATTGCAGGCATTTTTGTAGTTACCATCCTGACGAATTTCTTCCTGAGCGATAACAAATGGCAGTACTTAAAGCAATCTCCCTTCGAATTTAGTTTGCTGTTTTTATTCATTCTTTCTGTCATCCTTGAGGAGGTAATATCAATTGATGAGCCACATTATTTCCTTCGAAGATCGACGTCACATAGTTTTATCAAGCTGTATTTTGTTTTGATACAGGCATATATAATAATTAATGCTGTTATTTACCTGGCAAAAGCACGAGAGAAATGGCTTTTCTTTTCCCTCAGTCCGGCCAGGATTTTGGTACTTTCCTATCTCTTTGTCATACTTGCGGGAATGTTTATGTTGAAGTTGCCTAAGGCAACCTATGATTCCATATCCTGGATCGATGCTCTTTTTACTTCAACATCGGCGGTTTGCATTACCGGACTTACAACCTTAAATGTATCGGAGGTATTTACTTTTGAAGGGCAGGTATTCATATTAGTATTGATCCAGCTTGGAGGTCTGGGGATTATTACGCTCACATCATTCATCGCGTTATTTATCCAGCGGGGATTCCGGTTAAAGGAACAGATCATCGTGCAGGAAATACTTGACAATGAAAACTTAAGCTCATTAACCTCAATTCTTAAAGCAATTGTTTTAATTACTTTTGTTACTGAACTGGCAGGTGCTATCGGATTGTATATTTCATGGAAGAATCTGGGATTGCCGGAATTCGAAAGAATCTTCAGTGCCGTATTTCACTCCATAAGTGCATATTGTAATGCCGGATTCAGCATATTTCCCCAGGGATTGCAAACAACAGGTTACAATTTTAATTCAACCTCACTTATTGTTATCATGATTTTAATTATAACCGGAGGGCTTGGTTTTTATACTATATCTGATCTCCTGGGTATAGGAGAAATAAAGATGATCAGGAAGGGCGGCTTAACCTTGCAGAGCAAAATCATACTCATAGCTACTTTTTTTCTTATCATTTTTGGTGCATTACTGGTTTGGGTCATCTTAATACCCGAATGGAAAAATCTTCCACCTGGCAGGCAGATCATGAATGCTTTTTTTCTTAGCATCACATCCAGAACTGCCGGTTTTTCAACTGTTGAAATAGGCAATGTTACCATTCCTGCACTCATGGTGATCATATTGCTTATGTATATTGGAGGAGCACCTAATTCCTCTTCAGGTGGAATTAAAATGACTACAGGCATTATTTTGCTCTCAAGTTTCAGGGCATTTGTCAAAGGTAAGAACAGGGTGGAAATTGGCTGGAACACTATTACTATGTCAACAGTCAGAAGGGCATTTATCGTATTCGTGGTATCGATCATACTTATCTTTTTTGCATTATTTGTATTATCTTTAACTGAGGATCAATACTTCTTCGATATTGTTTTTGAAGTGATCTCAGCTTTTGGAACGGTTGGTTTATCGAGAGGAATAACTCCGGAACTCACTTATCTTGGAAGAATTATGATTATTCTGGTCATGTTTGCAGGACGTATTGGCCTTTTTACATTTGCCGTTGCCATGACTGAAGAGCAGGAAGTTGATGGTTACCATTTTCCGGAAATTAATTTAATGGTTGGATAATTATGGCAGAAAATCAAAGATTTGTATTAATCGGATTGGGTGCTTTCGGAAGGGAAATTGCCCGTACAATGCATGAGCATAATGCTGACATTATTGTGATGGATCGTGATCCATCAGTTGTAAATCAAATGAAAGCAGAGGGATTTAAATATGCTGTACAGATTGATAATCTTGATCCATCCTCTCTTGCAAGGTTTGTCAAACCGGATGATATTGCTATTTTATCGATGGGTGATGCTTTTGAATCAAATATTCTTACCATCGAAATTCTCAAGGAAATAGGAGTTAAGACAATTTATTCAAGAGCCACTAAGGATATTCAGTTAAAGATCCTTGAAAAAATGGATATTACTGAGATCCTTTTTCCTGAGAAACAGGAAGGCAGGAGGTTTGCTCTGAAGCTGCTGAACAGGGACATAAATTTTATTGATGAATTTGCCCCGGATATTTATTTGATTGAAGTCCCTATTCCTGATCGATTTGTTGGAAAAACAATTGTGGATCTGGAAATCAGAACCAGGTATAACATTAATATCATTGGCCTGAAAAGTCCGGCCAGTGATACAGAAGTTATTGTAAATCAGAAAATGGAATATGTGGGTTTTGAAAAAACAATTTTACAAAAAGAGCATTCCTTATTGGTCATTGGAAAAGAAAAAGACCTGGAAGATCTGGTTAAGGAGACAGAGTGATTAACCAACCGGGAGTCCCACCTGAACGCGGAATAGCCGGGCAGGAACAGGGAACTAAAATAAGAAATAGCGAAAGCCGAAAAATGAGACAAATACGAAATAATGAAAACCGAAACCTAAAAAACTGTATTCAAACCCACCAGGAGCCAGCAACCAAAAAGTCCGGTTAACAGCCGGACTTTTCTATTTCATCTTGGGTTGTGGAATATATCCGGTTGACAACCGGACTTTTCTGTTTCACCCAACGTTATTGCAACTGCCGATTGACAATCGGCAGTAACTAAGCACTCAGCATTTATCTCTCAACACTTGGGATTCATTACCCTGTATTATCTGCAGCTGGCACAAATTCATCAATTCTCCAATTTACCCCATATACGCTTCGCTTCTCGGGATTAGTTCGAAGTTGGGATTTTGCGAACGAAGCGATGCAAAATCCCATTCTCAACGAACAATTCACCAATTAAAACACTCCCAAATCCCAACACCCACACACACCAATATACAAATATTACAAATATACCAATTTACCAATTCACTATTCCCCCAAAATTCCCGTTCAGTATTCCAACATTCTCATCCGGAATATTATTTTTTACCTGGAGGAATGTTGTACATAGCTTTGCTTCAAAATTTAAAAACACAAAAGCCATGAAAAAAGTTATGATCTCAATCTTCTTTTTAGCAATAAGCCTTACAGGTATTTTTGCAAATGAAAACATGACACAGACGATCAGAGGTACGGTTGTTGATGCCGTTACCGGTTATCCACTAATTGGTGCAACGGTCATACTTCTGAATTCTGAACCCCTGACTGGTACCATTACCGATCTGAATGGTGAATTCAGGTTAAATAATATTCCGCTTGGAAGACAGAGTATTGAGGCAAGGTATGTCGGTTATTACAGCCGAGTTATTTCAAACCTGTTACTGACAAGCGGGAAAGAAATTGTACTGCAGATAAAACTTGAAGAGCAAGCCATTGACATTGATGAGATAGTGGTAAAAGCTGAAAAAAGAAAAGACGAAGCACAGAATGAAATGGCAGCGATC
>LJUQ01000216.1 GCA_001304505.1 Bacteroides sp. SM23_62_1 | reverse complement strand
GGGGCCCCTGATGTAGCTGGAATCAGGACCATGATGAAAATGTTTTACGACAGGGCAACAGGTGAGCATGATATGCCCAGGTACCTGCTGCTTTTTGGTGATGGCAGCTATGATAATACCTCTGAAGATAGCCGGAACACTAACTTTATCCTCACCTACCAGTCACCTAACTCACTTAATCCCACCTACTCTTTCGTAACAGATGATTTTTTTGGTTTGCTTGATGAACAGGAAGGCGGTTCATCAGGCCTGGTTGATCTGGGTGTCGGCCGCTTACCTGTAAAAAATGAAGCGGAAGCCGCTACTGTTGTTAATAAGATTTACAACTATCATAGTAATGATAATATGGGTGACTGGAGAAACACCATTTGTTTTATCGGGGATGATGAGGATTATAATACGCATATGCACCAGGCGGATGAGCTGGCTACCTATGTGGAAAATAATTATCCGGGATTTATCATCAGCAAGATTTATCTTGATGCATATCAGCAAATCACAACATCGGCGGGAGAAAGATATCCGGATGTGAATGAGGCAGTCAATCAACGCATCAACAAGGGAGCCCTGATCATAAATTATACGGGACATGGTGGTGAAAGCGGGCTGGCACACGAAAGGATTATGGAAATTAATGACATCATCAACTGGGAAAATGATAAAAAGCTACCATTATTTTTAACAGCGACATGTGAATTCAGCCGTTTTGATGATTATGAACATACTTCTGCAGGTGAGCTTGTTTTACTCAATCCGGATGGCGGTGGGATTGCACTGCTTTCCACAACAAGGCTCGTTTACTCAGCACCGAACCATGCATTGAATGTGAGATTTTTTGAGTTTGTATTTGAGAAAAACCAGGACCAGGAATATGGGCGGCTTGGCGACATTATCAGGTTAACTAAAAATGCGAGCGGATCAGAAGTCAATAAAAGAAGTTTTACCCTCCTGGCTGATCCGGCCCTGTTACTGAACTATCCGAAATACAGTATTAAAGCCGTTGCCATCAACGGCAGGGATGTTTCGGGAGAATCCGATACGATCAGGGCGCTTAGTAAGGTAACCGTATCCGGATTAATGGAAGATGACCAGGGGAATAAGCTGGAATCTTTTAATGGCACCCTTTATCCGAGTGTTTTTGATAAACTGAGTGTAATCACCACCCTCACCAATGATGGAGGTAGCCCGTTCAATTTTAGTGTCCGAAACCGTACCCTGTTTAAAGGAAAAGCATCTGTCATCAACGGAGAATTTACTTTCAGTTTCATCGTGCCAAAAGATATCTCCTATAATTATGGTTATGGGAAAATCAATTTTTATGGCCACGATCAACTTACAGATGCAAGTGGTTCATTTGCCGGCATTGTCATCGGGGGGTCGGCAGATTCTGTAGCCAATGACTCCGAGGGACCGGGAATCAGGATATTCATGAATGACGACAACTTTGTATTTGGAGGCACTACGGATGAAAATCCGAAATTGCTGGTTTATGTGCATGACAGCAGCGGGATCAACACCATAGGCAGTGGAATAGGCCACGATCTGACTGCCATATTGGATGATAACAACATGAATCCCATTGTCCTGAATGATTATTATGAATCAGATAAGGACAGTTACCAGAGCGGTAAGATTGTCTACCCGCTAAGGAATCTCGAGGTGGGCCCCCATAAACTGAAAGTGAAGGTCTGGGATGTGTACAATAACTCATCAGAGGATTATATTGAGTTCATTGTAACCTCTTCGGAGGATTTTATACTGAAAAATATTCTCAACTATCCCAATCCATTTACAACACATACTTCATTTTACTTTGAGCATAACCGCACCGGATCCACACTGGATATCCTGATACAGATATTCACCGTATCCGGCAAGCTGGTAAAAACAATCGACCGGCAGGTCATCGCTACCGGATACAGATGCGGTCCCATCGACTGGGATGGCCTTGACGATTTTGGAAGCCGTATCGGCAGAGGGGTATACATTTACCGCCTGAAGGTCAGGACAGACCAGGGTGAAACTGTGGAAAAATTTGAAAAACTTGTAATATTGAGGTAAAATAAACGTTTGAATCTTGTGAGAGAGGGGGAATAAAGGGGTGTGAGTACATTCGTGCATCATTCAATTATTTGTACTGTATAATTAGACAACGCGTTATATTTATTTATATTTGTTAACCATTTTGTTTATATTGATGATTCGGTTGAAGAGAATACGGTTTTTAGTGTTATTTATATTTCTCCCTGGAGCTGTTAACTATCTGTTTGCACAGAACGGGAGTCAGGTTATCTCAACAGGTCAGCAGTTGAATGCCATCCAGGTAACGGTTCCATTCCTCACCATAGCACCCGATTCGAGGGCAGGTGCAATGGGTGATGCCGGAGTAGCCACCGGTCCTGATATTAATTCACAGCACTGGAATCCTGCTAAATATCCGTTTGTTGATGGTGACGGCGGTATTTCAATCTCATATACACCATGGCTCCGAAAGCTGATAGGTGATATCAATCTTGCTTATCTTGCTGCTTATAAGAAAGTTGGGGATCAGCAGGTGATCAGTGGCTCGCTGCGCTATTTTTCCCTCGGGATGATTGTTTTTACAAATGTTTACGGACAGAGCCAGGGTCAGTTCAACCCGAATGAATTTGCTGTAGACCTTGGATATTCCCGGCTGCTTACGGATCATTTTTCAGGTGCTATTGCCTTCCGTTTTTTACGGTCCGACCTTACCGGAGGGAATTATGTAGGAGGTGCAGAATCAAAAGCAGGTATGGCTTTTGCCGGTGACCTGGCTTTTTATTATCAAAATGACATTACTATATCCGATAAAAAATCCCGGCTTGTATTTGGTACGAATATTGCCAATATGGGGAATAAAATTTCTTACACGGAGAACCAGGAAAAGGCATTCATTCCTATCAATCTCAGGCTTGGTGGGGCACTGACAACATGGCTCGATGAATATAATTCGCTGACTTTCGTTGCTGAAGTCGATAAACTGCTGGTGCCGACACCTCCGATTTATGCCATTGATTCAATCGACGGAGGAGCGCTACGGGATGAAGATGGTAACCTGATCATTGAGGCGGGGAAAAACCCGGATGTATCTGTACCCTTCGGGATGATCCGTTCGTTCTGGGATGCACCGGGTGTGCTGATGGAGGATGGTACACGGAGTGTCTGGAGAGAAGAAATAAATGAGATAACCATTTCTGTCGCACTTGAGTACTGGTATCGCGGACAATTTGCAATCCGTACCGGATATTTCCATGAGCATGAAATGGAAGGTAACCGAAAGTTTTTCACTGCCGGGATAGGTATCAAACTGAATGTTTTCAGCCTCGATTTCTCCTATCTTATCCCTGTAAAACATAATAATCCCCTTGCAAACACACTGCGCTTCACGCTTGCATTTGAATTTGACAAATTCACGAGATAATGAATTTCCGGATCGGTTTCGGATTTGATGTTCACCCCCTTGAAGAAGGTCCCAGGCTGGTCATCGGAGGAATTGATATACCATGGAATAAGGGATGTGCAGGCCATTCCGATGGTGATCCCCTTATTCATGCCATTTGTGATGCCATGCTGGGAGCAGTGGCAGCAGGAGATATTGGAACCCATTTCCCCGACACATCACCGGAATTTAAAGGGATCGACAGCAGGATCCTCCTAGCCAGAACAAATGAAATTATACGTATAAAAGGGTACCGGTTGATCCAAATCGATTCAACTATCTGTCTCGAAAAACCAAAGATTGCTTCATATCTTACTTCGATGGTGAAATCACTGGCTGATATTCTTGGAACAGATCCGGAAAACATCTCTGTTAAGGCAACCACAACAGAAAAACTCGGATTTGTAGGACGTGAGGAAGGTGTAGCTGCTTATGCGGTAGTGTTACTGGAGAAGATGTCGGCTTAGAATCGTGAGTCGTAAGTCGTGAGTCGTGAGTCGTAAGTCGTGAGTCGTGGGTTGTGAGTCGTGAATCGTGAGTCGTGAGTCGTGGGTTGTGAGTCGTGGGTTGTGAATCGTGAGTCGTGGGTTGTGAGTCGTGGGTTGTGAATCGTGAGTCGTGAGTTGTGAATCGTAAGTCGTGAGTCGTGAGTTGTGAGTCGTGGATCGTAGAATGTTTACAGAGCAAACATTCGCGAGCGGATTGTGATTGTGGACTTGTGGGAGCGAGCAATCGTGAGTCGTGAGACGTGCTGTCCTGTTCAACGGCGGATTGCTCTGTCCCTGTATTAAAATCGTGGGTTTTAATTTTACCATTTCAACCTTAACTCCTTACTCCCTACTCCCTACTCCTTACTCTTTATTAACTCCATCCCTCTGTCTTCCCTCTCTTCATCCTAACACCACCTCGCCGTTTTCTTCAATTTGTTTCATTTTTTTCTTGGTAAGTTTCCACCTGCGGTGTGTCCATAACCAGTATTCCGGCCGGTCGGTTATAATTTCTTCAAGGATTCGGATGTGTTTTTCTGTTATCTGGTAGGTTGTTGTCTCTTCCGGATTGTCATATATTTTGATCACTTCCACTTCATATCTGCCCCGGTTGATTTTACTTTCATAAAAAAATACCACCGCCTGTCCTGTTTTCTTGGCCATTTTTTCAATCCCGAGATAAACAGGTGTTTGCTGATTAAGGAAATTGGTCCAGTATTGAACTTCCTCCCATACAGGTGACTGATCAGCAATGAAACCTGTGAGGATAAGCCTGCCATTCATGCTGTAATCAAGTATTTTTTTAAGGGTTTGCCGCATGGGGATCAGTTCAACACCAAACCTGCTGCGCAGCTTGACCATGTAGTTATTGAAATAGTTGTTATTCAGTGGTTTGTAAATAGCAAGTGTGTGATGGGGGATGGTATGGTTAATGCCCAGAATCCATTCCCAGTTATTATAGTGGCCGATCACTGCAATCACCGATTTGTTCCTCCGATAGAGCTCCTCCAGAAGTTCCGGGTTTTTTACCTTGATCCGTTGTGCAAGCTCATCAGGTGTAAGGTGAATCAGTTTCAGTGTTTCAAAAACAATATCATAGAAATGTCTGTAAAATTTTTTTGCGAGTATCTTTAACTCGGTTTCAGATTTATCAGGGAAAGAGTTTTTCAGGTTCTGCATCACAACCTTTTTCCGGTAACTGACTACATAGTATGAAAATAAAAACATGAGATCTGACAGCTTATATAGGATCTTCCACGGAAGCAGGGCCAGCAGCCAGCAAAATGCAAAAACTATATAAAATAATATGAAAGACATGAATCTGTTATTTATGAATAATTCATCTTTTAATCTCCTTCACCATAATATCGGTGACAATATCTTTGAACTCATCATAAATATATGCATTTGAAGTGATGATCTCCTTTCCCCAGAGCCAGTTATTCCCACCATTAAAATCACATATTTTTCCTCCGGCCTGCTGTATAATCAGGACTGCTGCAGCAACATCCCAGGGATTCAGACCATACTCATAGAATGCATCAAACCGTCCACAGGCGACATAAGCCATATCGGTAGCGGCCGATCCCAGCCTCCTCACGCCATGTGAATGTTCCATAAAGTATTTAAGGGAAAACAGGAATGGATCGATTTTCTCAAAATTAATATAGGGAAATCCGGTGGCAATTAAGGATTTACTCACTTTATCCGTTGTACTGACCCTGACCTCACGTCCGTTCAGATAAGCCTTACTGTTTTTCCAGGCATAGAAACACTCCCTGAATGTGATCTCATAGACAATACCGAGGACGATCTCATCTTTATCCATCAATGCAATGCTGATTGCATACGGGGGGAGGCCATGGATAAAGTTTGTCGTTCCATCAAGTGGATCAATGATCCAGTGATAACGATCACCTTTTTGTATACCGGTACCTTCTTCCGCAATGATGCCAGCCTCGGGCAGCAGCATTTTCAATCCTCTTACGAGCCTTTCTTCCGAGTTTTTATCGACATATGTGACATAATTGTGAATTCCTTTGGATTCAATATTTAATGCAGAAAAGCGTGATTGTTCGTTGAGAATGAATTCCCCTGTCTCGATTACCAGCACCTGTGCCTGAACACAAAGATTTTCAAGATCCATTATTATCTGAATAGGATTGCAGCACAAAAATAATTAAAGAAATGATATATTGGACTCATTTAAGAAGAAGGCTGAGGCTGAGACTGAGGCTGAGGAAGAATTCAGGATGCAGGGTGTGTCGTTCTGATTTTTGTGGATACTTTTTGTTAATAAATGTTTATTATGCAATCCCTGCCTGCCTTCAGGATTGTATAACTTCATATCATCCTTGTCCGCCACTTCGTGACGGGTTATTCATAGTTAAGCCCCTTCAGGGCTTTTATAAAGAGAGCTATCCAATAACTACAAACATTCCGGATCCTCCGCAAGCTACAGACGTTTTACTTCCTCCAGGAGCTTTATCCCGATACCCTGTCACCCTTGTACACCTTAACACTTTCATACTTTCCCACTTTCCAGCTATTGTTAGTATTATTTTGTTCGAAATGTATATTTCGTGCGGTACTCCTTTCTCCCTACTCCCTACTCCTTTCTACCTACTCCCTACTCCTTACTCCCTACTCCATTAGCCTTCTTCCTTACTTACCTCACTAAGTCTTTTGTAATATTGATACAGTTCCATCTGCGACCTGACCGGGCGGGAATTTTTTGATGTTTTGTATGGATTATCATGCGTTGCATTAATGATCCTGGCTTTCACATTATCTTTCAGCTGGATATTCAGCATTGTTTTTATTTCTTTCTGGATATCAGGATCATAAACAGGTGTTGCGACTTCGATGCGATGATCAAGGTTACGTGGCATCCAATCGGCGGAAGAGATAAAATAGAGCTCTTTACGATTATTGCAGAACACAAAAACGCGTGCATGCTCAAGAAATTTATCAACAATACTCACAATCTGGATATTTTCACTGAGACCGGGAACACCGGGGATCAATGAACACATGCCCCTGATGATCCCTTTGATCTTCACACCTGCGGCACTGGCCTGGTAAAGTTTTTTAATCACCTCGGTATCTACCAGGCTGTTCGTCTTCAGGATTATATAAGCAGTTTTACCTGCTTTCGCATTTTTTATTTCATTATCAATCAACCCATAGATACGCTTTCTCATGTAGAGGGGTGACACCAGGAGATGTTTGTAGGTATATGTTTTATAAGTGGTCTCAAAGAATTTGAAGACTTTATCGATTTCCTCGGTTATTCTTTTATCTGCAGTGATCAGATGCATGTCGGCATAGACAGAGGCTGTTTCTTCATGGTAATTTCCTGTACCGACGGATCCATATTTTTTAATAGCCCTGTTTTCTTTCCTGGTGATCAGCATGAGTTTGGAGTGCACTTTCAGGCCACGCATACCAAAAATAACATTGGCACCTGCTTCTTCAAGTTTTCTTGACCAGTAGATGTTTGATTTTTCGTCGAATCTGGCCTGGAGCTCAATCACAACAGTTACTTTTTTACCGTTCAGTGCAGCATTAATAAGTGTGTTGATCACCCTTGAATTATATGCCACACGATAAAGGGTTATCTTCATACTGATAACCTTCGGGTCGATGGAAGCTTCCCGGAGGAGATTGATATAGATATCGAATTTCTGGTATGGAACATGCAGGAGGATATCTTTTTGTGCGATTACCTCGAGTATGCTGCTTTGGGGTTTGATTAACGTATGGGTGCATGATGGGGTGGGTTTATAGATCAGACGCTTTCCACCCAGGTTTGGAAATTTTATATAATCCTTGAAATTATGATACCGTCCTGCTGCAATAAGATTATCTTCACTGTCAAGTTCCAGGTGCCTGAGAAGGTATTGAAAGAGATCGGGAGACATTGAACTGTCATAAACAAACCTGACCGGTTGCCCTTTTTTCCTGCTGCTCACACTTTCGGAGAT
>LJUQ01000215.1 GCA_001304505.1 Bacteroides sp. SM23_62_1 | reverse complement strand
ATGCACCTTACCAGGATGGAGCAGAACCCGGATTTTTTCGTTATGAAAGTGCTGATAATACCGGCAACAGCCAGGATTTAATTGACTGGGCAGACAGGACCATTATCGGCAATCCGAATCCTGATTACACCTGTGGTCTGAACCTGGTTCTTGAATATAAAAACTTTGACCTGACAGCCTTCTTCTATGGGGTATATGGAAATGACATATTCAACTACAACAGGTGGTGGCTTGACTTCTGGCCTGCATTCCAAGGTCAGAAGAGTAAGCAGCTTTTGTATAGAAGCTGGACCCCTGCCAGGACAAATACAACTATACCAAAGGCTTCGAACAAAGCAAACTTTTCGACATTAACAGTACCGAACAGCTACTATATAGAAGATGGATCGTACATCAGGCTAAAAAACCTTCAGATCGGCTATACGTTGCCCGGATCATTTGCAGGAAAAATGTTTTCTTATGCAAGAATTTATATTCAGGCTGTGAATTTACGTACGATAACAAAATATTCAGGGATGGATCCTGAACTGGCCAGTTTCGATGATAATTTTATGGGTGTGGATGAGGGGAACCTTCCGTCACCCAGACAATTTCTTATTGGTGTGAATATCGGATTCTAATTTTTACAGAAAACAATTAATTAAAGTTGCCAGTTGCAGGTTGCTGGTTATTAAATATCAATACATTGCAATCTAAATAATAATCACAAATAATAGTGTAAATCAATTATAATTTTATTAATGTTCAGATTTACAACATATTAAATTGCCTGCCCGATTGGTAAAGGCGGGCAACCTGTAACTTGTAACTTGCAACTAGGTTAATTAGTAAAGATATGCAAATAACGAAATATATATCAGCAATAGCGATCATGACAGGTCTTATACTGATACACTCCTGTCAGGATGACTTTCTGGAGATCAGGCCAAATGGGCTGTTGGATGATGCTGTTGTATCATCCTATGAGGGTGTCGAGGGTCTTTCGATCGGAGCATACTCCATGATTGATGGAGTTGCGTCGAATCTCTATAGTGGGTGGGCATCAACGACTTCCGGATGGATATATGGCAGTATCAGGGGTATGGAGGCTAACAAAGGCAGCGACTCCTGGGACCTGAGGGATATTAATCCCATCCAGACATTTTCTGAAACAGCTATGAATCCATACCTGGATGAAAAATGGATAGCTGTCTATGAGGGAATTTCACGTTGTAACTTAACGATATCAACGGCCAGGGAAGCGAGAAAAAAAGGAAACATCACTGCTGATCAGGAGACTTCTTTTATTAACCAGGCAAAGGTACTCCGGGGATTTTATCACTTTGAAGCATGGAGATTATGGGCAGACAGAAATACCGGTGCTTTTGTTGCCTATGTTGATGAGCATACAACACCAGTCATCCTGACTAATACTGAAGATATCAGGCCTAACATCATTGAGGATCTGACAGCTGGGACCCAACTTCCGGATAATATGGGTAAGGTTGGTAGATTCAACAAATCCGTATCACAGGTACTGCTGGCCAAAGCTCTTATGCAGATGTATGGTGATTATGCAAATGCATTACCACTCCTGGCTGACGTTGAAGCCAATGGCACCAATCCTGCCGGCCAGAAGGCTGGTCTGGAAATCCGCTATGGTGACATTTTTGATATTGAATACCGGAACGGTATTGAATCTATTTATACGGTACAGACCTCTGTAAATGATGGCTCTGGCGGATGGAACGGTGGCTGGGGTGAAGTTTTGAATTTCCCTTCCGGACAGTGGGGTAAAACACCGGGGGGAGGGTGCTGTGGTTTCTTCCAGCCTACCCAGGAATTCGTTAATTCGTTCAGAACCTCAGGTGGATTACCTATGCCTGATCATTCCTATAATGATGCTGGCGAGGAATTACTCAGAGACCAGGGAATCCCGGCTTGTGACATATGGGAAGATGATAACGGAAATCCTTCTGATAAATCTGATGAGTACCTGGTCGGGGAGGTAGTTACGATGTATGATCCGGCAGAACCTTATTCAGACCGGATTTACAGATCCCTGACAGGTACGGATACCTTGCCAAATATCGGGAATAATCCTTTAACGAGCCCGGCAGCATGGCAATTACTATGGGTAGAAGATAATTCTCCCGAAGTTGATCCACGCCTGGACTGGAGCGTGGGGCGTCGTGGAATCCCTTACTGGGATTGGGGCAACCATACAGGAATGGACTGGATCCGTGAGCAATCCTATGCCGGCCCCTACAGCCCTAAAAAACAGGTGTACAAGAAATCACAGGAAAGAACGTATACTGAAGTTGGTTATTATTATACTCAAGGCTGGACTGCCAATGGTTACCGGATGATACGGTATGCGGATGTTCTTTTGCTTAAGGCTGAATGTGAAGCAATGATACCCGCCGATGACTGGGGGCTGGGAGAAGTAAATGCAGTCCGCAAGAGGGCTGCCAATCCGGATGGATTTGTAAAAGAGGCTGACGGAACCACATATGCTGCCAATTATGTGATCAGTACCTATCCTGCATTTGCTGACCAGACCGCTGCATTGAAAGCGATTAAGCTCGAAAGAAAACTTGAGATGGGACAGGAAGGGCACAGGTATTATGACCTGCAGCGGTGGGGTGATGTACCCATGGAGTTGAACCGTATCCTTGAGTATGAAAAGACAATGGAGTGGGGTACAATTCTGTATGGAGATGCAACTGTTGGTTCTGAAGACGTGAACTTCCCCATACCCCAGCGGCAGATCGACGAGAGCAATGGTAAATTACTGCAGAACAGGTAAAAATCACATCCATATTCTCACTCTCCGCTCCTTGTTCTATGCACCATGCTCCTTGCTCTTTGCTCTATTCTCCATGCACCATACATTACCGGCGGTTAAAATCCCTGATTTGGCAATCAGGGACTAACTATTCACTGTCCTCAGGATGTTCTCCGTTCTCGGCACTATGCTCTAGGTTCCCTGCTCCCAGCTCCCTGCTATTCCACCCCAAACATCAAAATCTTCTTTTCCCCCGTAGATTTAGCATACCCCCTGAACATACCCGATGTATTGAATTCCATGACCACATTCCCCTGGTTATCTACAGCGATTATTCCTCCTTTACCGCCTGCAGGCTCAAGCTTTTCATGAATGACCTGCCGGGCTGCTTCAGCAAGTGAAAGATTTTTGTATTCCATAAGGGCTGAGATATCATGGGCTACAGTATAACGGATAAAGAATTCACCATGTCCGGTGGCTGAGACACCACATGTTGTATTATTGGCATAAGTACCTGCGCCTATGATAGGTGAATCACCAATCCTTCCGAACATTTTATTGGTCATGCCTCCCGTGGATGTCCCGGCGGCCAGGTTACCATTCTTATCGAGTGCAACACAACCGACCGTACTGTATTTTTCAGGTCCTTTTTCTTTTAACAATTGCTGAAGGCTTCTCCATCTTCTTTCTGTAAAAAAGTAACTGCTGTCAACGATGTCCAGGCCCTGTTGCCGGGCGAACACCGAAGCTCCTTTTCCTACAAGCATCACATGCTCGGAATTCTCCATTACTTTCCTGGCTGCACTGATGGGGTTTCGGATATCCGTTACGGATGCCACAGCTCCTGCCTTCAATGTTGATCCGTCCATAATGGAGGCATCCAGTTCATTCTTTCCCTCATGGGTAAATACAGCACCCTTTCCGGCATTAAACAGGGGGGAGTCTTCCATGATCCTGATAGCACTCTCAACAGCATCCAGGCTGGAAGCACCGGATCGCAAAAGTAAAAATCCCGTATCTAAAGCACAGGATAGTACATTTATATACTCCTCACGAATTTCTTCAGGAAAATTATCTGAAGAAATATTTCCCGATCCCCCGTGTACTAAGATGACAAATTCTGCCGGTTCAATCCGGAAACAACCTGAAATGATAAATAAACTTACTGTTAGAAGGTGAAAAATTGTTTTCATAAAAAATCAGATTTCTTCAAATTTAAGATTCAGTAATGATGAAATAAAAAAAAGAGGGGATTTTTTTCCCCTCTTTCTTTACTGATTCTTCATCGTGATTAATCTGTTAACCTGATATTTCCATATTTGCTAAGTACTTTAACATTGGCAGTTGGACTGGCATTTTTGCCAACTGTCCCGAATACTTTCATGGATGTGTTTTCTACTATCCTGCTTACATTTCCTGCATCGTGGTATTGAATCTTGGCATATTCAGCAAAACCGTCCAGATTATAGGATGCATTAGGATCGATTCCAATCCTGTATCCACCATACTTGGTATTGATGTCAATGCTCTCAAATGCAGGCGGAATATATCCGACATGGCAATCTGTATAACTGGTCTCACAGCTGAGCTTCTCTTTAACCTCATTGACCTTTATTCCCGAATATGCTGTATTCACAACAAGATTCGAAAGGTCTCCGAATTCATAATGGTCATATTTACTCTCAATAACTACGGAGCTGCCTTCGTCCATATTAAATGTTGAATATTTACTTAAGAGAATAACAGCGGTTGATTTAGTGAGATTTAACTTTGAATATTTCATATTTACTTTCAGCCAGCTGCATTCCTCTATGGATGCATCGGAATAACCCAGATCAATCTCCGAAAGAGGTTTCACATCACCACGAAAGATCCTGTTTGCCTTAAGTTTGCCATATTTCAGCCCGATCGTTGCCTTTCCGGTTATTTCACTGATAAATACATTCCCGTATTTGTTGTACAGGTTTAATTCTATATCCCTGGGCATCTGGATTGTATAATCAATGTTCAGGTCATTATCATCCCTCCAGCTTGACGACTTGCTGAATTTTTCATCAAATACCGTTTTGGCCGAGATTGTATTGCCTTCCTGACTAATTACCACGTCGATGTAACTTAATAGCCTTTCAGCCTTCTCAGCATTTGTATTCTTAACTGTTATGACCACATCAATTTTTACCGCCGGATTTCCCCAATCCTTCAAATCCACATCTCCATATTTATTGTCAACGGTTAAAATTGTGTTTTTGTCCGCTTTGAATTCCTCGTGAAATTCCTTTTTTACTTCATTCTGGGCATTCATCCACTGACTGGAGAAGAATAATATTCCTAATCCCAGAAATAATGTATTAAATCTCTTTGCCTTCATGTTTATTAGTTTTTGAAGTTATTTGTTTTATTTCTTCAAGCTGGGCTATGATTGCATTCATAATTTCAAGTTTCACCTGGTAGTGCTGGATCATGGCATTGATTAACCTGTCGTTGTTAGGATCATTTTTCAACTCTTCTGATAGACTATGCAGAACTTCATCCATTTCCTTCAGTTCTTTTAAAATCATTTCTTTCTGTTCGGCGTCTCCAGTATTCAGGTCTTCAAGCCTGTCGTACCTGGTATTAATGGTATGAATGAAAAAATCCTCCACTTCACGATATTCAGGCGATAACATCCCAAATGTATATTGGTATGAGCTGCGGTTTGCGGGCCTGATATATTCATAGGTCAAGATACTTGATATGGAAACGAACAATATTACAGCAGCAATCTTCAGATAATAAGGAATGTTGAACCTTCTTTCAGGGGCATTGTACCGGAGTTTCCGTGCAAACCGGTCAAAATGCCCTTCGCCGGGTTCATGAAAATCAAATTCCGGCCGGTTCTTCATTATTTTATTTTCCAGGTTTTCCATCGTTTCTGTTACTTTTTATCTTTAAGCAACTGCAATAATTTTTGTCTTGCTCTTGTAAATTGTGATCTTGATGTTGAACTGCTGATATTTAAAATTTCAGCAATCTCCTGATGATCATATCCTTCCAGCAGATGCAATGAAAGTACGATCCTGTAGCCATCCGGTAAACTTTCGATTGCGTTCCTGATCTCGTCAATCCTGACAGCAGTCAGGTCTTCATCCGGTTCCTCTTCTGCAGGGGTCAGTTCTTTTATATTATCCTCCAGCTCTTCCATGATGACCCTCTTCTTTTTCAGGGCATCCAGTGAATTATTAATGACAATTTTTCTGAGCCATGCCCCGAAACTAACATTACCGGAATACATTTTAATTTTCCGGAATGCAGAAAGGAACGATTCCTGCATAATATCTTCCGCTTCCTGTGGATCCCTGACAATCCTCAGGCTTGTGTTGTACATCGATTTGTAATATAACCTGTAAATCTCAAAATGTGCTTTCTGATCACCCTCTCTGCACTTATCAATGTACACCTGATGAATGTTGGGATACCAGGGCCTGTTTACCATCTTGTTCCGATATAAAGACGAATGAAATAGGAAAGTGCTGCAAGTTAAGATTTTTTTTATAGCGCAGAACTTTGATGCAATTCTGTATAGAATATCCAGACCAAATTTGTTGGATAAATTTCTCAGCCGTAACTATCATTCCAGCTTCTGTATCCAGATGAAGTCAAGACCAATCTCAGGATTTGTAATATGCTCTTCACAACCATCATATTTCAGGGTTAGTATATGATTCCCTTCCTTCAGGGTTGTCCGTGTCAATAAATAGTTTCTTGATAAAATCCTGTCAGGTACGTGAAGGTTGATAACTTCTGTCTGCTGATGAAGATCTGCAGGCTGGTTATTGAGGCTTACAATAATTTTTCCGGATGCCGGTGTATGGGCAGCGGTTATATATACCCTGTATTCACCTGTATTTTCTACAGGTATCGTGAAGTTTTTTTGATCACCCTGTTGTTTAGGGAACCATACCAGCAAGTGTGATCCTGCCCAGATATTCCCATCTGTCAATCCTGTATCAGCGCTGTCCTCGACGATATCTTCCGCTTCATAAAAAACTGAATTATGTGAGCCATGGCTGGCAACAGGCTGCCAGTTGGCCGGTAATTCCAATATACGCAGGTCCTCACCTGTAACCGGGATATGGTCATCAGATGCCCCTGGCTTTGTATAATAGTAGCTTAGTCTTGCATAGGTAAGTCCGGGAGTTGGCAGGTGGCTGAATAATTCCATATAAAACCGGATATTTTCCTGATAAGGGATGGCATCAGGGATATGCCAGCGATAATTTGCTACAAATCCCCTGTTTCCCGGACCATCATTTCTCGGCTGACCACAATAGGGGAAGAAAAATATGTCCGGTGAGGACCATGAATAATTATAAAAATCTTCTGACCCCGTGCCGAAAATTGAGGGCTTAACATTGTTGTCAATGAATACTTTTTCATCTCCTTCACCCCACCAGTTTCCCCAGGGTGTTGGGACGGGACAGGGATTAAGAAGAAAAGAAGTAGTTCCGACATACAAACCGTTACCGAATGCGATCAGAAATGGCAGATCAATCACATTTTCAGGTGAAGCAGTAAGGTTATGGTTTACCCTCCATCGTGCTGTAAAGTGCATGGACTGTTCATTCCAATTATATATGGCAGATTGAACCAACCCGTTAAGGGAAATTTCCTGATTTCCATAATTTTCAAACTGTATCATTGCCGATTTTTCGAATGGCATAACAAACCGGCATACCATCGTACCATCCGGTTTAACAGTAAAAGGAAGTGAAATATATGGATTGATACCGGGTGATGCCCCAAAAAAATCAGCTGCAGGGCTTTCTATGCATGCATTCGGGAGATCATCAAAGAAGAATCGGAATAATGTCTGCGTGAGGGCATATTCAATATTTTCCGCTTCAATTTTCAGGGTAAACTGTGTAATTAAGCCGGGGCCGTCTATCCTGATAACTTCTTTCTGTTCTCCTGCTGCAAGTTTAGTTTCAAATATCTTTTCTGATGTTTCATATGCAGTGTTGAAATGATGGTCCGGATTTTCAAGAACCTGTGTTACATGATTTATTTTGTCTGCATAATCCGCAATATCTGACGGAGTGAAGGAGACGACAGTTGTACTCTTGGGATATAACCTCACCTGGATCTGGTAAAAATGTATTTCTTTCAGATTCCCTGTCCAGATAATTCTGGCTCCTTCTGCGAATGGTATGGGCGTATAGGAAGC
>LJUQ01000214.1 GCA_001304505.1 Bacteroides sp. SM23_62_1 | reverse complement strand
GCTTCAACCGCTGCTTCCTCTTCTTCTTTTTTCTTTAGGGCTTCAGCCGCTGCTTCCTCTTCTTCTTTTTTCTTTAGGGCTTCAGCCGCTGCTTCCTCTTCTTCCTTTTTCTTTTGGGCTTCTGCTGCTGCAGCTTCTTCTTCACCACCTTCTTCTTCAGGCTCTTGCTTTAACTTTTTTTTCTTCGTAGACGGAGTAGTCCTATCTTCAGGCATTATTCTATCTTGTTCAGCAAGATCTTTCCATGCCGTGAATTTCTGCTCACCGGATTCATCAATCATAATTTTCCCGATCTGATCAATTATGACCTGATTATTTTTACTCATCTCCGACAGAAGATTTCTGGCAAAGCTCTCGACTTTCTGAGCTGCATCATTATAAGATAATCCTTCCGACCTACTTACCAGTTCAATAAGCATATTATCATTAAAAGTAAGCAGGCCGTTAAAAGAAATTTCCCGGGGATCATTTTTCCGGATAAAAAAAGCCCCGAAATCCGGTAAAATAGCCCTGTTATTTTCTCGTAGCAGATCCAGAATATATTGTTCCATATCGGTAAAATTTCATTTGATAATTCCAATTAGCAAAACAATTTAGTGAAAAAAAGAATAAATAAAAAAACGGTCATCTGTTTTATCTGTACGATAGCCTGATTTGGACTATTCCTGAAGTTATTGACATATATTTTAATAAATAATTGAATCGAAGTTTATTATGCTCTGGTTTCAAGTAAGAATACAATTATATTAATTTAATCGCACATTATTGTAAATCGGGGAATTTCATTCTGTTTATGGAATATTGGTTATATTTACAGCTTCTATAATTAAATACATAATTCGTTAAAACCTCAAAGACTTACACATGAAATCCAAAAAGATACTGGGGATCGATATTGGTGGATCGGGTATTAAAGGAGCTCCGGTGAATACTGATGATGGCCGGATCCTGAAATCCAGGCACAGGTTTCCAACTCCTGATCCTGCCACCCCTGAAAATGTTGCTGAAGTAATCTCGGATCTGGTTAAACATTTTAAGTGGAAAGGATTAGTTGGTTGCGGATATCCGGGTGTAATACAGAACGGTATTGTTCGTACAGCCGCTAACGTTGACAAATCATGGATTGATACCAATATTAACAAGTTATTTTCGAGAGTAACGGGCCTTCCGGTTTATGCCATTAATGATGCAGATGCTGCCGGCCTGGCCGAGATGAAATTTGGTGCAGGTAAGAATCAGAAGGGTGTAATACTTTTATTAACTATTGGAACAGGCATCGGAACTGTTTTATTTTCAAGTGGCAGGTTGGTACCAAACCTGGAAATGGGGCATATTGAATATAAAGGAATGGATGCAGAAAAATATTGTGCCGATATCGTCAGAAAGAATGAAAATCTCTCGTGGGATGAATGGGCCGGCCGTTTTAATGAATACCTGATGGCAATGGAAGCCCTTGTCTGGCCTGATCTGATTATTCTGGGTGGTGGTGCCAGTAAAAAAGGGGATAAGTTTATGCAATATCTGACTGTAAAAGCCCGGGTCGTTGCAGCACAATTGCTGAATGAAGCCGGTCTGGTAGGGGCTGCACTGGCGGCAAGACAGTATTATAAAACCGGTAAAAAGAAAATAAAGTAAATCACAAGAACTTCATCATTTCAGACAATTCCTGCAAATCCCATAAATGCCAGGGCTAAAAGTCCTGCGACAATAAAAGCAACGGGGACACCCTTCATTCCTTCAGGGATTTCGAGAAGGTCCAGTTGTTCCCTTATACCGGAAAAGATTATCAATGCAAGTCCGAAACCTGCAGCGTTTGCAAATGCAAAAACAACACTTTCCATCAAATTATAATTATTCTGAACAGAGAGTACAGCAACACCCAGGACTGCACAGTTGGTCGTGATCAGGGGAAGGAAGATTCCAAGTGCCTGGTATAAAGAAGGACTGACTTTTTTCAGTATAATTTCAACAAGCTGCACAAGACTGGCGATAACCAGAATAAATGTAATGGTACGCATGAATGAAATCCCGAGGGGTTGGAGTACATATTGCTGCAACAAATATGTGACCATTGTTGCTATAACCATTACAAACATAACGGCACCGGTCATCCCGACTGCAGTTTCAACTTTATTGGAAACACCAATGAAGGGGCAGATACCAAGAAATTTAGCCAGAACGATGTTACTGACAAAAACTGCTGAAATGATGATGATGATGTATTCCATTGCAAAATAGTCTCTATATGTGTTTTTTACCTGATTTGAAAGCTAAATTATATGTTGATGATTTGATGGTAATGGAATATTGGAAGATTGGAATGTTGGAATATTGGGATAACTCATCATTCGATCATTCCACCATTTCTTTTTTCCATTTTAGCTGTTTCCACTCTTCATCTTTCATCCTTCATCAATCTATCATTCTCCCGATTCGCTTCGCTCTCGGGATTGTTCGACGTTGGCATTTTGTTTTGTTTTACTCACAAATTGCCAGTCTAGCGAACATCATTCCATTCTTCCATCAATCCATTCTTACACATTCATATAATCATTTTACGTCATGGATATTTTTCTTTAACCTATTGATAATCAATATAAGATATCCTAATGCAAGGAATGCTCCCGGTGGGAGAATAAACAACAGAATTCCGTCACCAGGATAAATTTCAAGTCCGAACAGGGTACCACTTCCAAGAATTTCACGGACTCCTCCCAGTATCACAAGGGCAAGGGTAAATCCAGTGCCCATACCCAGTCCATCTATTCCTGAGGTGATCAATTTCTGCTTGGATGCAAATGCTTCAGCTCGTCCCAGCACAAGGCAGTTAACGACAATCAATGGTATAAACAAGCCAAGCTGTTCAAAAAGATCCGGGACATAAGCCTGCATTACCAGTTCAACGATCGTCACAAAGGAAGCAATGATCACAATATAGGATGGGATTCTTACTTTATCAGGTATAAACGACTTAAATAATGAAACAAAAAGATTCGACATCAAAAGTACAAAAGTGGTGGCAAGTCCCATTCCCAGTCCATTCATAGCAGTTGTTGTTACACCGAGGGTCGGACACATACCAAGAATTAAAACGAAGACAGCATTTTCTTTAATCAATCCCTTGCTGAAGTTTTGCCATTGATTCATTGTAGTTCAATAGTTAGTTCAGTAGATAATTCAATAGTTAATTCAATTGTGCTTCTGTCTATAATGTTAAATTGTTACATTGTTGCATTGTTAAATTGTTGTTCCATCCTGGCTACAATAACTTCCAATTTAACCATATAACAATTTAACCATTTGACAATTTATTTCTGCCCATCAATTATTGTTGCTATTTACTTCCACAAATCCATCATATGCCCGTTGAACCGCATCACAGAATGCTCTCGAGGTGATGGTTGCAGCAGTGATGGCATCCACCTCACCTCCATCTTTTCTAACAACCAGATCAACCTCTGAAGGATTAATCCCATTGAACTGGCTGCTCCAGGAAAGGCCGGTCTTTTTATCAAAAGATTTCTTTTTTTCTATCTTATCCCCAAGACCGGGTGTTTCCTGGTGTTCCAGTATAGTGATATCGTATATATTGCCTTCTGCTGTAAAGCCAACCATGATCCTGATCCTGCCGCTAAATCCTTTATCTGTAAATGTTTCTACGGCAGTACCAACCCAATTTCCATCCTTTGTTGCCTGATATAAGTACAGGGTATCGTTATCAACCGGTCTTTTTTCAGGATTTTCAGATGGTTCATTATCAAAATCAGGTAACACTGCCCTGATGGCATTCAACTTTTCAAGTTTACGGGCTTCATCGATGGGCTCTTTTGTTATCCTGTAAATAAAACCAAGGCTGGTCGATGAAATGGCTGTAACCAGAAACAGGGCCAGGATCATATTTATAAATGAAGATTCCTTTTTACTCATTGATCGGTTTCTCCCCAAACCTTGTGGGTTTGAAATATTTATTTATTAATGGTACAAAAGCATTCATTGTCAGGATTGCAAATTGAACACCTTCGGGATAGGCCCCGAAAACCCGGATCAGGACAGTGATAATTCCGATACCAATACCGTAGATCCACATTCCATTTGGATTCATGGGCGATGTAACATAATCTGTAGCCATAAAGATTGCACCCAGTAATAATCCTCCTGACAAAAGATGAAACAAAGGATCAGCATATTTTACAGGATCCAGGATCCATAATATACCGGTAAAAACCGTGACAGTAAGGATGATAGACAGGGGTATATGGATCGTTATTATCTTTCTTGCAAGCATATAAATCAACCCGAGCAATAAAGCAATAGCGGCAACTTCCCCCGAGGAACCTCCAATCTTTCCCAGAAACAGATCCAGGTAATCAGGTACCCTGGCCATAATATCAGGAATAGAATCCTGATTTCTTATTCCTTCTTTGACTATTGACAGAGGGGTAGCACCGGTTACTGCATCTGTGTAGTTGAACCATTTCTGTAAAGGATCGGGATAACTGGTCATCTTTACGGGGAAAGATACAAAAAGAACCACCCTTCCTACCAGTGCCGGATTGAAAGGATTATTGCCCAGTCCACCGAACGACATTTTACCAATTCCAATTGCTATAAGACTTCCAAGGACAACAAGCCATACTGGAAGGTTTGCTGGGAGACAAAAAGCCAGAAGCATACCGGTGACAAGAGCAGAACCATCTGTAAGGCTTAATTGCTTTTTAAGTATGAACCGTTGTATCAGATACTCAAAAATGGCACAGGACAGCATAGCAGTCACCGTTATTATCAGGGCACCGATACCATAATAAATCACTGATACAATGAATGCCGGCATCAGTGCGATGATGACTCCAAACATCAGCTTTTTGACTGATTCACCGGAATGCATATGAGGTGATGGTGATATCGTTAGCATACTGTGTTAATTTTCCTTTTTCTTTCTTTTCAGTTCCCTTAACCGGGCTTTTCCAAGCCGAATGTAATCCAGCAACGGTCGGTTTGCAGGACAGATATAACTGCATGAGCCACATTCCATGCAGTCACCGATATGACAATCTTCAATCAGTTCACAAAATCTCCTTTCTGCAAGGATCATTAAAAGGTAAGGCTCAAGTCCCATCGGGCATACCGAAACACATTTTGAACACCGGATACAGTTCATGATGGGTTTACGCCGGGATTCTTTTTCCTCAAGGATCAGTAGCCCGGAGGTACCTTTTGTCACCGGAACATCCAGGCTGTTAAGTGCTTTCCCCATCATCGGGCCACCCCCGATGACCTTCCCGGTATTCTCAGGTAAGCCCCCGGCAGCTTTGATCAAATCGGCCATATGTGTTCCAATCCGGACCCTGAAGTTTGAAGGGGAACGCAATGATCTCCCGGTGACAGTGACAATCCTGTCAATGAGTGGTTTATTTTTCTGAACAGCTTCATAAATTGCAAACATAGTACCCACATTGAAAACTACAGCACCCACATCACTCGGTAATCCACCTGACGGTACTTCGCGTTTCAAGATTGACTTTACAAGCTGCTTTTCACTTCCCTGGGGATATTTAACTTTTAAACCCTGGATTGAAATACCATTATATTTTGCTGCATGACTCTCCAAATAGCCTATTGCATTGATTTTGTTCTTTTCAATACCAATTACTGCATTTGTAACACCAAGCACCTGCATTGCAATGGTTATACCGGTGAGAATCTCTTCTCCTTTTTCCAGCATTAGGACATGATCCGAGGTCAGATATGGTTCACATTCAGCACCATTTACAAGCAGGTGATCAACAGTTTTACCTTGAGGTAAAAACATTTTCACATGCGTGGGGAATGTTGCACCTCCCATGCCTGCTATTCCGGCTTCCTGAATTTTCTTTAAAAGCTCAGGTCTCGGGAGCGTAATTTCCCTGATCAGTTCCTTGCAGAGATCTATATTCTCAACCCATTCATCATCCGAAGTTTCAATTTCGACGGCAAGCCTGTTATACCCTGATGAATCAATGAATTTCTCAATTTTACTGACTGTTCCGGTAACAGAGGAATGGATATTCGATGAAACAAATCCTTCCCCCTGACCAATTATCTGTCCTGTTTTCACATTATCTCCTTTTTTCACCACAACCCTGGCCGGTGCACCAATGTGCTGTGTGACAGGAATAGTCACAAGGGCAGGAACAGGAAGATCAATAATTCCGCTCTCTGCTGTTAACTTATTCTCTGCAGGATGAACACCACCTTTATGAAATGTTTTATACACCGGGGCTGTTCTACATTTTTGTATTTAAATGAATCTTAAATATCTGCATTATTAGTCAGGTCACTTTCCGATTTTATTTGTTCTCCATTTAATGCGCTTATTTCCTGTTCTCCTGAATCCTCATCTTTCCGTGGTGGAAAATTAATTTCATGTATTGCATTCGTCGGACATTCCATAACACATTTTCTGCATAATCTGCATTTAACAGGATCGATGTATGCCAGATAATTTTCAAGCGTGATAGCTTCATGCGGGCAAACCTTTACGCATTTACCGCAACCGATACATGCCACTTCGCAACTTTTCCTGGCAATGCCACCTTTTTCTTCATTGATGCAGCAAACAAATATTTTCCGGTCTTTTTTATTCCTTTTCCTTAATTCAATGATATGTTTTGGGCAAGCTTCCACACATGCTCCACAGGCCGTGCATTTGGCATCTGTAACTTCCGGTAATCCGGTGACGGTATTCATATGAATAGCATCAAAATCACAAACCATCACACAATCACCATGCCCGAGACACCCATATACACATCCGGTATCACCGGCATACAGGTTGCTCTCAATAGCACAGGATGCAGGGCCGTCATAATAGTTTATTCGTAATCTTTTATCGAATGAACCGGCACACCGGACGACGGCAACGGTGGGATCCTGTTCTTTTGCCTCCATACCCAGGATGGATGCTACATGAGCCATCGTATCATTGCCTCCAACAGGACAAAATAACCCTTTCAGATCATCACTTTTTACACATGCCTCCGCGAAATTTCTGCAACCGGGATATCCGCAACCTCCACAATTTGCAGCAGGCAACGCTTCTTCAACAAGGTCAATCCTCGGATCTTCGAAAACCTTGAATCGTTGTGCCACAAGGTAAAGGATGATGGCTGCAATAACCCCTGTTGCACTGAGCGTTATAATCGTGTATAAAATTATGTCTGTCACTCCCTTTGAGATTCAAATTTTAGTTATCCTGAAATTGAATTGTTTTGCCAGTTTTTTTCTGAATTTCCATAATATGTAATAATAAGGAACCAGGATAGTGATGGACAAAACACCTGATAATGCTTCATTATGTGTTAAACAGTTCAGCACTAAAAGGAATAAAAGAACAAACAGGAACGGCAGGATATATGCAAGGAAAACAGCTTTAAAGCCATGCTCCCGGCTAAGGATAATTTTAACTTTTTCACCACTCGAAAAACGTATACCTGTAACCGGTATCTCAAGGTTTTGCTCGTTATTTCCCGGGATGGAACATAATCCTTTTGCGTGACAATCCCCGCAGGCTGGATTGGAGGAAAATTTGACAACTACTCTGTGATCCCTTACCTCCTCAACTACACCATCATGAGTAATCACCTTATTGGACATCAATTTATAGAATGTTATAAATTCAGATTGTAAAATTACTGATGTTCAATATTGAAAGGATTGCTTTTTATCAATTTTTATTACAAGTGCTTAATTTTTAATTAGTATAAATAAGGAAGAATGGTTATCGGTTGTCTGTTGTTAGTTGTTGGTTAGAAAAAAGTTATGGCTGAGGAAGTATATAGTTCATAGTAACAGGTTGCAGAATCAATTGTCGCCAGCTTCAGCTGACGGAAAATGATAGAAGGGAAAGGGTTGAGTAGTAGAAGGCAGGTTCCAGAACTAAGACTGAGGAAGAAGTTGTCACAATTACAATGATCAGAACTGAAGGGTAACAGTCGCACCTCCATTTGTTGCAGAATCAATAGAAAT
>LJUQ01000039.1 GCA_001304505.1 Bacteroides sp. SM23_62_1 | reverse complement strand
AGAGTGAAGGAGAGAGGTGGATAAAGGAATTGGTTGGTTTGGGTAAAGTATTTGGATATTGGATATCTTGTAATACAAGCCCCGTAGGGGCTCAACTATGAATAACCCGGTACGTAGTGCCGGGTATGGATAACAGGATAATCCATACAACCCCAATGGGGTTGAATAATTAATCATAACCCTGCCTGTAATGATGGAATTGGATATTCAAAATTGTTTAATTATTTTTATTGTATATCAAATCAATAATACACAATCAAATCAAAATGAAATTAATAAAAATAGAATCTCTTTTACCCTATTTCCTGTTTGCTTTTACATTAGTTCTTACAAATTGCGGTGAAAAATCAATAACCGGCGAATCGGAAGAAATTCCCATTCCGGAAAAGCTCCTCCTGAAAGATTTCAGGCCCCATTCCATTTATAATATTCCTGTTACCATTGTTAATAAAGCCAAATATCCTGTAATTGACATGCATGCCCATGACTATGCCCGTAGTGCGGATGGACTGGATGAATGGGTAAAGACGATGGATGAACTCGGAATAGAGAAATCAATTATTCTATGCAAGGAACATGGGAAAAAATTTGATTCGATATTTGATGTATATGCAAAATATCCCGGTCGTTTTGAGGTATGGTGTGGTTTTGATTATACCGGTTATGAAGATCCCGGATTTGGCCCGGCTGCTGCAGCCGAACTGGAGAGGTGTTTTCAGAAGGGAGCAAGGGGTGTCGGAGAACTGGGCGACAAGGGTAAAGGACTTTACTATAGCAAACCACCGGCTTGGGGTATGCATTCTGATGATCCACGAATGGATCCACTTTGGGAGAAATGTGCTGAACTGGGATTGCCCGTCAATATCCATATCGCAGAACCAAAGTGGATGTATGAAAAGATGGATTCAACCAACGACGGGCTCATGAATGCATATAAATGGAGATTGGACAACCAGGAAGGGATCGTGGATCACCAGGGAATGATCGATATACTTGAAAGAACAGTCCAACGACATCCAAAAACCACGTTTATAGCCTGCCATCTGGCAAATTGCTGTTATAATCTTGATATCATCGGGGAATTACTTGATAAATATCCTAATCTCTATATTGATATAAGTGCCCGTTATGCTGAGTTCTGTGCCATACCAAGAACTGCATCTGAATTCTTCATTAAATACCAGGACAGGATTGTTTACGGCACAGACATGGGAAGGAACCAGGATATGTATACAATTACTTTCCGCCTGCTTGAAACAGCCAATGAGCATATTTATGATGACCGTTTCAGCTATCACTGGCCGTTGCATGGTTTAGATCTACCGGATAAAGTACTTGAAAAAGTATACAGAAAAAATGCACTGAAGATTTTCAATCCACGGGAATTATAATCCTTTTACTGATTGATATTAGTACAATAAACCAAGGCAGACAACTATTCTATTCCGCAATTCAGATAATCATTCCTTTGAAAGATTTGCCTGATAGATGAATTTCTGAACACGTTTTCCTGTGTGTACCTCACCTGTATAAATATTACCCCTGGAATCCACAGCGAGACTATGTAACCAGATGAACTGCCCGGGATAACGTCCAATTCGGCCAAAATTTCCTGCAACTTTCAAACTTTCACGCCATAATATCCAGATGCATTGATTTGTACCATCGGCTACATAAATAAATGTCTGTTCAGGATCACAAGAAAAATCGATATCCCATGTTGAACCATTTCCCATTGTTCTCCCGGCAATGAATTCTTCATACACAAACGTGCCATCTTTTTGAAAGACCTGGATGCGGTCGTTACTTCTATCGCACACATAAACAAGATTATCACTGGAAATCCGGACAGCATGAACGGGATTCCCAAACTGCCGGGGAGGAGGCATATCTGGATCGTACGAATCCCGGGGAGAATCATCCGGTTTGTTGCCATAGGCACCCCAATGCCGCTTATATCTCCCTGTTGTGGCATCAAAAATGATGACACGACGGTTTTGATAACCATCTGCAATATAAACTTCATTTGTAATTGGATCTACATCGATATCAGCTGGTCGGCCTAACAGCGTAGTGTCATTACTTCCACCTGTCTTACCTGTAGTTCCAATCTGAAGGGTAAATGTGCCTTCCGGCCGGAATTTTAAAACCTGATTATCAACAGGTCCGGATCCACCAATCCATACATTGTCTTCATGATCAATATAAATCCCATGCTCATTCTCCGGCCAGTCAAAACCTTCACCCGGGCCACCCCAGGCCCGGATTAATTTCCCCTTACCATCAAATTCTATTATGGGTGGTGCCGGGGTATAGGGAAGTTCCGCTGGTGACTGTGTTTGCACAGCTTCATCCTCGCCCAGACTATTTGGTCGATGAACGATCCAGATATGATCTTTTGAATCGGTTGCAACACCTGCAACCTGGCCAATCAACCAGTTGTTGGGCAAAGGCTCGGGCCAGAATGGATCTGTCCTGAATACCGGAATTGAATCTGCATATTCACCGGCAGTTTCTGGTTTGTTTGTCCTCAGACACGCGACAGAAAATAAAAACAAGGCAACAACGAAATAGTGATAAAATTTTTTCATGTAACCTCTTTGATGATTTTTTAATAGTACTATTTTGTTAACCGGACAGTGCGTACGATCAGGCCATCATACAGGCCTGTTCTTCAAAAATATCATATGGTTTCCCTGCTGGATGATAATAAAATAAGCCGGAAGTATCATCTTATTTCAAACCTCTTCCGGAACAACATAAGGTCTGCGGTATCTCCTTCCCAGCATGGTGTCTGCTTCAGGGTCATTGGCAAACTTTTCATAATCACCCATAAATTTCAGTTCACGCCCGAGCCTGTAGGATATATTCGCCAGGAGAGGGAGAGCAGATGAGCAAAAACCTTCAAAGATGTCGCAATGCAGCATTTCATCTTTTCCGGCGCGTATGGCATCAATAAAATTTGCATAATGTTCTGTGCCACCCGGGGCAGCGAGATAAACTGGTTCAGCCGGTTCCTCCTCCTGAGCAACAGAGCCGGCAAAAGGCTCTTCTTCGCGCTGATGGTAAGCTTTCCATGTATCACCATTAATTTCAAGGTATCCTTCACTTCCGTAAAAAATATTCCCAATACGGATGCCCAGATTGGATTCGTCATTGGAATACCTTCCTCTCGTTTCAAACTCAAGCATTTTCCCGTCTCTGTATTTAAATAATGAAGCCTGTGTATTGGGAGTTTCCTGTGCACATTCATCGGGATCAATACCATAAAATCCGCCGGCAGAATAAACTGACACGGGATGTTCATGTTTATTGAGCCCCCAGCGGGCTATGTCGAACTGGTGTGGCCCCTGGTTGCCTGTATCGCCGTTACCGGTATCCCAGAACCAGTGCCAGTTATAATGAAGCCTTTTTTCGTTATATGGTCTCCAGGGTGCAGGTCCCAACCACATATCATAATGAAGTGTATCCGGTGGAGCAGTATCTTCAGCAATACCAAAAGAATCGCGTGGTTTGATACACAGACCACGGGCCATAAACACATCACCAATGCCTCCTTCATGCAAAAATTTAATGGCTTTCATCACATTGCTGATCGAACGGTTCTGAAACCCTACCTGGACGCGTACATTATACTTCCGTGCTGCCTCAATCATTTTTCGTCCTTCAAAGATATTATGACAGCATGGTTTTTCAATATAAACATGTTTACCAGCCTGGCAGGCCCAGATAGTTCCAAGTGCATGCCAGTGGTTCGGTGTCGCAAAAGAGACCACATCGATCTTTTTATCATCAAACACTTCACGCATATCCCATTCGGTTTCAGGTCTTAAACCTGTCATTTCCTGTACCGTATTTGACCGCTCGGTAAAAAACTGTTCATCGGCATCACAGATGGTCATGACCTGTACATTCCGGTTTTCTTTCAGTCTGCACCATGTCCTGATATGACTGCCACCCTGTCCGCGAATACCAATGACCGCGATATTAATACGATCATTAGCGCCAATAATTGACGCATAGGATCTGGAACTGAAACCCATGCCACCAATGGCTATTCCGGTAGTTCCGATAATACCTTTCTTAATAAAATCTCTTCTTTTTGTCATTTTTGATTATTTTATCAGTTATGATTATTCCATCGTCCTGGGATAACTAAGATATCTGTAATCAGATTTTCACATAGCTGTACCATAAGTATGGAACACAGGATTGTCTTTCAACCTGTCATGGTTTCTTTGCATTGGTAATCAATTGATGAAATAGGTTCAGCTGTTCTTTCATGGCAGCAATCCTGTCTTCCGGGTCAGTCCTGGCTTCGAGAAGTATCCAGCCATTATAGTTTATCCCTGTGAACAGATCGAATAATGGCCGGTATGGATAATCTCCGATATTTAGCTCACGTACATGAACTGTATCACCAAACCATTTTTTTACCATATTAAAATTTCCTTCCAGTCCGGGAGGTAATAAATCTGTATCATTACTATTCCAGCATATTTTTACATTCGGCTCTGTAACCTGTTCGAAGATAGCTCTCATATTGGGGAGTTCCTGGGTAAAGTTGCCATGAACTTCCACCCTTATCAATTGTCCATAATCCTGTGCAAACTTCCCGACTTCATTAAGTGAAGTGGCAATCTGAGCAATGGTTATTTCTTTTAGTACCTCAGCCGGAAGGTCATTTGGCTTCACCTTTATACCTGTTGCCCCGATATCTTTACAGAGTTTGATATATTCTTTGGTCTGTTCAATATTCTCGCGGAGCTTTTCCGGATCAGGACTGTGATACTCAAAATTAGATCCATAACCGATGCATGTAACCGGACTGTCATTAAACCGCTTTTTCACCTCATCGCGTTGCGCCGCTGTCAGATTGATCTCAACACCATGTGCATGCTGTGTCCGTAATTCAACTCCGAGAAAGCCAGTTTTCTCACAATTAGCTATCAATGATGGCAGATCCCAGTCTCTACCCCACTGGTAGGTTACCAGTCCAAACCTCATCCCTGTACTTACGGAGCCTGAAGAGGATAATAAAGGATTTATAGCCACCAGGCCAATACAGGAAGTAATTGTTTTTTCAATAAAGAGACGTCTCGATAACTTTTTCTCCATTGATGTTGTTAAATAAATCCGAATTTTTTACAAAAAAATGGGTGCAGAACTGAAAATTAATATTTAAACATATAATACTATAAGATTGAGGGTTGATAATGCTAAAATACATTTTATCAAACTGGAATCAAAAAAATGAATGGGATTTTCACGGTAATATGATGTAAATAATGTATGTATATTCTGTGGTAATGATAAGATAATTAATTAATCCGGAAATACTGCATCCAGAAAGGTTCGCTTCAGTGCGGATTTGCGGAAAATAATTTTAATTTAATGTATCACGGAATAAAACATCTCATTCCGTCTTCTTCGAATAATGCCTCCCGTTAAACCAGTACTCATTATAATAGGTATATCCTTTTTCCTGGTGTACTTTATATTCATATATGATCTCCTGGCTATTATTCATTCTAACGATGATCTGGCCTGCTTCTTTGGTTCCCCGCACTGTCCATCTGCCCTGCCCGCTGTCCTGGTTGGCTGCTGACCAGTTTCCTGAACCATCGTCAAAATTACCAGAATATGCTGCTTCATATTGTTCGGAATAGGACCCATCGGAGCAGAAACACATCCAGGTTGAGGTGCTGGTTGTAAAACTTGCCCAGTTTCCTGCAAAATGCTGTATCAGACCGGCTACTTCCACCTTGAAAAACTGCATGTTTCGGGCAATATTTTCAGTGACTGTAATCAGCTCATTTCCAAGCTTATCGGGAGTACTTACCGCAATCAGGTAAGCACCTCCACCAAAAGGGGAAAGGATCCCCATTCCTTTTGCCTTAACCTGAGTCCCGTCCATTATCCCGGTATAATCGCCGGATATAACATTCTGGCTCACCTGGTTCAGTCCCCCGCTCAACGTAAGATAGTTGCCTTCTTCCTGTATACCCTGGTATAATTCCTGTTGCATCTGCTGCATGTTTTCGGCCATATGGGGCAGTACCAGGATCATACCGGCGATGGTAGTATGCCCGAGGATTGCAGCCTCAGCAGATTTCTGGTGTACCCACCCTGCCGGAGGCACAAACTTGAATCCCCATGAGGGATCCCCCACTTCATTTATGCCAATTGTTGAGGATCCGGCCTCCTGTCCTGTATTACCCTGCTGGCTCCATCCCTCCTGCCCCTGGTTATAGTTTTGTTGATTAAGATTTTGCTGGTTGTAATTCTGTTGATTATTATATTGTTGATTATCAGGTTGCTGATTCGTCTGCTGATTATTTCCAAACAATTTACCGGTGATGTTACCGGTTTGTCCCTTTGTGCCAGCCTGTTCTGATTGTTTCGTGAAAAGGAGGTATTGAGCCTGGTCATAGTCTGGCATGTTAAACTCATCTGGGTCAATCAACCCCAGTGTCAGGTCACTACCTGCCAGAAAAACTTCAAAAAAAACTGAAGAACCTCCTCCGGTACATATCCCGGCACCGGCACCTTCCATAACTTCCCCTTCAAGCTGGAAACTTGCTCCTGAATTGGAAGAAAGTGTACCGGTTATCATATTCCCTGTCTGGGTAAGTACAAGCGTAAGTGTTGCCTGTTCTGCTGTCATCGTATATGTTCCCGACAGGCTCTGCTGGGCAGTAGCAGAAGATAAGATAACAACGGTCAGTATGCCGGTGATGACCAGTTTGTATAAATATTTACTTTTCATAGCCAGTTGGTTTAAGGGAAATATGAGTGGAGAAAAGTACAAAAATAATTCGGATTGCGGATTGTGGATCTATTTCTTATTTTGTTACTCTTTTCTCGGTTTTATTTACTCCCTACCCACAAGGCGGCCCCACTACCCGCTCATTGACAATTTCTTTCACTTCGTTTCAGAAATTGTCCGAATTTCGATATTCATTATTTCGAGTTTGGATCGGATTTTGTACCTTTGCACCGCGTTGCATGGAGCAGGGAGCAGGGAGCAGGGAGCAGGGAGCAGGGAGCAGGGAGCAGGGAGCAGGGAGCAGGGTGCATGGTGCAGGGAGAGTGAAAGTAAGATTTTTTACTTTTTACTTTCTGCGATGAGGGGCTGAATGGTTTTGACAGCAGGTTAAATGGGTATGCAAGCATGCCGAGCGTAGTGATTTAGCTCGTAAATCTCAGGTCACAAACAATAACTGGCGAAACAAATTACGCTCTCGCTGCTTAATTCGTCAGACGAATGAAAGCTTAATCCCCGGCCCTAGGCTGGCCGGGGACGGGATATCCCGCAGGGTTTTCCTCCCGATTGGGTCCTGCATACGGGGTACCGTTCAAACCGGGATAACCTGAAGCCCTGTCCCGGGGCCATGGCGAAATCTCAGGGGACTAAGGATTAAATAGGCTGCCTGTTGCCGGTTTAATCCCGACAACCAACAACAGGATAAGCATGTAGAAACCGTACTGGTTTCCTGTTTGGACGGCGGTTCGAATCCGCCCAGCTCCACGATCAAGCAGAAAACAAACACCCCCATAAGGGGGTTTTTGTTTTTGAGGAAACCGTTGAAAGCTTGCTTTCAAAAGGTTGACGAAAAAACAAAAAAACCTTGCGAAGCAAGGTGTTTGTTTTCTATTTGCAGGACTAGAGTGACAGGATCAGCGAGCTCAGTTCCAATATTCTTGGGACTGAGCGAGTTAATCCCCGCAGCTCCACAAAGCCCGGCAGGCGGTCGTCTGCCGGGCTTTGTGGTTCCCGGTTCCTAGTTCTCGGTTCCAGGTTAGTGTATGGAATAGGGCGGGCGTATTTTATAAACCTGCATTTGGAAGAATACTTTACAGGGTGAGTACCAGTTACCCGGAGAGTATTCTCAATATCTTCCCTAAGGAATATTTTTTAATTTGAATCTGTATCCTATCCCCAATCTCACCCGATTACGCGCAAAATCCCATTTGGCAAGTAAAACGATTTTTTTGTATGAATAAAATATCCCCATATCAAAGCCATAATCGACCTTAAGCGATGAGGCATCAAAATAGATGTAATACCCCCCTTCCTCATAATAGTGAAGTTTCCTGAAATCGGGTCCATAATAGAGTTTGAAACCGGCAATCAGCCCAACCGATTGATTTTCAAATCTGAACAAATAACCGGAAAGGCCAATATTTGCATTATAAAAGTTAAAGGAAGGATTATGTGTAATATTAGATACCTTAGAATGGTCCGGGTTCTGAATGTAGGCGCTGATACCTGCATTTACTCCAATGTGTGGATGAAAGAGATAACAGGCTTCAATTCCCGGACTGAAAATATATCTTGACTGTGAGTAGGTCAGCCACCAGAGCGGTTCACCTGCTTTCACGCAGTTTGTGATGAACAGAACAAGAATGATCAAGATTAGCCTAATACTTCTCATATAACTCATAGATGATTTCCTTCATTATTTTATTCCTCTCACGATTCACTGACACGATCTTATCTACGGCAGATTCCCATTGCCATTGAGGCAACGTATGCCATTTATCCTGATGCCTCGGGTATTCTTTCAGAAGTTCTTTCTTCATACCCATCACGATCGTTTCCACCCTATCCGGATCGAAGACCGTTTCCAGGAAGAATATATATCTTGAAAGAAATTCCTGAACGAAATCATCATTCAGGATCAGGTTATTGAATATAAAAAAACCGGGACATTTTCCATGATCATAAGGTTCTCCATACAGGTCCCCGATCCAGACATCTTTGACATACCTGGGATTGAAAGCCACATCATGATCGAATGCAATCCATCTCCATTTATTCATTCCATCCTCCCTGTTTTCCCTCCACCATTTACAGTTTGTTACCGGCCAGTCTTTATTACCAACATATGTTTCAATAATCATGTAGTCGATAAAATTCCCAATATCTATCCTATCGGATATGGTCAGGTAGTTTTCCGTAATTGACAGATCGTTGTTTTCAATATACCCTATCACATCCTGAAGAAAAGCATCACAAGAACCATCTTCCACTTCAGGCGAAAATGGGGATCCTTCAAGTAAATCAACCAGGTCATCATCCACATTGTAATGATATTTAAAATGATGCGGACAGATCATCTCTCTAATATTGTGTATACCCCAGTATTCCCCGTTCAGATAAAGAACACACGGAGCATAAGCCTGATAATCCACACGTGCATAATCTTTAAAAATCTGAATAACAGCCGGATCTTTTATCTGGGTCAAGCCAAAATCATTGCCGGAATTTCTTAAAAGAAGCCTTTTAAACTGCGTTGTCCCTGATCCGGGAAAGAGGGGATATACAAGTGAACTGTTTCCATATTCATTTCTCCAGTACAATCCAATAGATTTCATAGCCTTCTCGCGGCTGCATTTACCTTTAATCCTGAAACCGACCCTTTCCTCGAAGACGGGTGATGATCCCCCTGCCGGCGTATACCGGATAATTGCAGGATATTCCCATTGCTGATTATAATTAGCAGCTATCGGACAGCTACAACCTTTTGCTAAACCATTAGTACCAATGATATAAAGCCCGGAATCTGGTGACCAGAGGTATTTTTCAGGGATATCGATTTCAAAGATCGGGAGATTATGTTCATCCCTTCTAACCAGGTCATCCTCTTCACAGGAATTGCAGAGTATTATCATGATGCCCGGGAATAAAAAAATTGCCGATCGAATAAAACTTCCCATATAATTAAAATTAAGATAAAATCCAGAATGTACCAAAGTGTATGGCGCCATTTTGCTTATTGGGGAGAATCCGTTAAAGGCCTCCCTTGCCGGATAACTGACAGTCACCCGGTGAGGGTATCCGACAGGTATATTTTTGAAGAAAGCAGGGTTGAAGATTAAAAAACCGGGAATAATATATGCCCCGGTTCTGTTTTTTTACCTCACGGCCAGAACTATAATCGATTTGGACGGGATAGTCAGTTCCAGGATATTATCTTTCAATCGCATTTTTGTGAATTCTGCTATCCTCACATTATCCGGGGCATCAAATGTATTATGCGTATTCAGTGCCGGTGCGGTTAATATTTTCCCCTTCACATCACTGGTTGTGACTCCCCTGAGTTCACATTGAAGATCGATAGCTCTGTCCGGATGGATATTGACTATACTGATGTGAATGGTTCCGTCGCCCGATTTTGACACAGATACATTCAGAACAGGAAGCTGTTCACCGTTTAATTCATAATTTTCTGTTTCCAGTACAGATGGTAAATAAACCGCTTCCTGATGTACTTTATACAGGTCAAATACATGATAGGTTGGTGTCAGGATCATTTTTTCCTCATCAGTCAGTATCAGGGCTTGTAACACATTAACTAACTGGGCAATATTGGCCATTTTAACCCTGTCGGCATATTTGTTGAAAGTGTTCAGGGTAATCCCTGCCACAAAAGCATCGCGCAGAGTGTTCTGCTGGTAAAGAAATCCCGGGTTTGTTCCCGGTTCAACATCATACCATGTCCCCCATTCATCAACCATGAGTCCTATTCTTTTCCCCGGATCATAGTGGTCCATAATACTGGTATGATGCTGCAGGATCGATTCGATACGCAAACATCTCTGCAGTGTGGCAAAATATTCTTCTGTTGTAAATTCCGTTGCGGATCCTTTACTGCCGGACCAACCCTTTACAGTATAATGGTGCAGGGATAATCCATGCATCCTGTTACCTATATTTTCCATGAGGACTTTTGTCCAGTTCACATCACTCCCTGAAGAGCCAGCAGCGATTTTGTACAGCCTGTTTGATCCATAATTACGGCAATATGTGGCATACTGACGGTACAGGTCGGAATAATATTCAGGCCGCATATTGCCTCCGCAACCCCAGGGTTCATTTCCAATACCTACATACTTAACATTCCATGGAGCCTCATGGCCGTTTTCCCGGCGCAGGTTGGCCATAGGACTATCACCGTCCGAATTTACATACTCAATCCACTGCGACATTTCTTCAACGGTGCCACTTCCCAGGTTGAGGCTCAGATAGGGCTCTGCACCGATCAGTTCACAAAAATGCAGGAATTCATGTGTTCCGAAACTGTTATCTTCGACAACACCTCCCCAGTGTGTATTAATTATCTTAGGACGGCTTTCACGTGGACCTATACCATCCTTCCAGTGGTATTCATCGGCAAAACAACCTCCCGGCCACCGGAGATTGGGTATTTGTATCTTCCTCAGTGCCTCAATAACATCATTGCGTATCCCATCAGTATTCGGTATATTGCTGTCTTCACCGACCCAGATACCACCATAAATGCACTGGCCCAGGTGCTCGCTGAAATGACCGTAAATATGTTTGCTGATCACAATCTGGCCCTGATCAGCATTGATAATAAGCTTATTCTTGCCTGGCTCCTGGGAGAATGCAACAAATGATGTTGCACATAAAAATCCGAGGGTGATAATAATTTTTTTCATGCTTGAAGAAGTTAATCCTATTAAGTAAAAATAAAATAAAAATAAGCTTTGTCCAATAACTCTGATACATGTTTGGAAAAGGGAGATATTGGAATGTTGGGATAATAGTTTATTGGTTTAGTGGTACTCAGACGACACATTAACCTTAAGAATATTCACACTGCAGAGATACCAGGATTAATTGTTCAATCTATATCCGAAAAGTATGGGTATATTTCAATAATATAGTGCGGTTAAAAAATGGTGGCCACTCCGGATCATATACCCGATCCAGTATACCCCTGTATTCATTGTATACAATGTAAAAATCGTTTCCTTCCCTGGGATTATATCTTATCCTGAAATTTGCTATAAAAGCATCTACAGCATTATTAAATTGTGCAAATATGCTTGCTGATAATTTGGTGCTGTACATGTACAGAAAATTGACTCTTGTGATATGGTTTCGTAATTTCAGGTCTCTGTCCGGGAAATCGACCGTATTAAACTCGTATGAACCAGACAGCTGTATACTTTCAGAAATATTGAAAATCGGGCTTGCTTCGACAGATATTCTTTTCCCATCATAAAACTGTCCGCCTTCAAACCGGATCATTGAAGAAATTGGTTTTGACTGGGGTGTAAAGAACCTCCCCTGAACACCCATGAATGTATATTCCCCTGTAAGGACTTCCACGTCATCAGAAAGGGGAAAATTTTCCTGAACACCCTCTTTCATATACTGAAATTCGATGAAGGATCCGAATCCCCGTTTGGTCATAAAATTCCAGCCGGGGGAGATTTCCATCGTTTCCAGTCCCCCGTCAGATACCCTGTTCTGCCTTCTGAACTGCATCATAGCCCTGTAGTTAAAGAATTTTGATGTCTCATCGGGAATCCAGCCATACTGGAACCTGGCATTCATTCCCTGGATGCCACCGCGCATGAGGAATCCTATTCCCGGATTAAATTCCTGGCCGCAATAGCTGTATGATAAATCGTAGGCAAAACCCTTATCTGACCGTCTTTCCCAGGTGATACCTGCAAAAGTTGGATCAGTGGAAAGGGGTACATTAGCTGTAGCTGTCTCATATGTTTGCGCTAACCTGACATCCACATAATCATCCCCGAATATGCGAAAAATTCCATCCATACCGTAGCCTACATTGTAACTACCATCCATTCCAAGCCTGGAAGTAAAGATACCCCCCACATAGGAATTAGGATTGATCACCTGCCTGCGTAATCTGGCAATACCGAAATTTTCAGAAGGATAATCCTTATATTTCTCTGTCTGCATATCCATCACCCCGATATCCCACTTGCCAGCCCGGCCAACCAGGCGCGCACCCCCGTAAATCCTTACCTGCTCCTCCTCCACAATCCCAATACTCCGGCTATAGAACAGGTTAGATGGCCCGCCAAGACTAAAATTGAAAATGCCTGACCTTTCCTGGAAAAACAGTCTTTTTTCCGGGAAAAACAGATCATATCTGGTTAAATTAATCTGCTGATCATCGGCTTCAACCTGGGCAAAGTCAGTATTTGCAGTCAGGTCAAGGGTCATGTTACTGGTAAGACTGTATTTCACATCCAATCCTGCATCAATTTCAGGTTTATCCTCCTTTACATATTGCGTCTCTTCCTCATTAAGATTATAATTACGTAAAAATCCACCAATAACATAAGGTGAAATATAAACCGGTTTAACCGGAACAATATCTTCGAACTCAATTGTTTGTGCAAGAGAAGGTTTCATGGTGGCAGAAAATCCATATTTCGGGTCAATGGCCGGATAGGTATCCGTTTCATTGTTGTAACTAATCCTGCGGTTTATAATCATCCCCATCCTGATTATTCCATTTACATTTTGAAACCTTAAGCTGGAAAAAGGAATCCTCATTTCTACATACCATCCCCGGTCATCCCTGGTTGTTTCAACATCCCAGAAAGTATTCCAGCTCATGTTCATCATCCCACCCCTGCCACCACCGCCTGGGCCACCGGCAGCATCATTGGAAATGGTATAGTCAGTTCTGGAACCGGTAGGGGTGGTATAAAAAACAAGTGCATTCTCATTATCATCATATGTGTCAAGGATGACACCAAATGCATCAGAATTTCTGGATTGTTCATCCCTTTTCTTGCTTGTGGAAACAATATGGGAGGGATCCCTTGAATATAATCTTGCCCCGATCCATAAATAATCCTTATCATAACAAATCATCACCTCACTTTTTTCTGATGGTTCAAATCCGAAATTAGGGGAATACATAATCATGGGAAACAGGGTTGCATTATCCCATACCTGCTCAAAAGGGCTGCCATCAAAATCAACAGGTTCCGATATCCGGCTTATGCTTACAGTTTCCTGACCAATAATGTTATGGGGGATGAAGAAAATAAGTAAAAAAAGGATTAATCCCGGGTAGCAAATTCTCATAGCAATGCTTATTTGAAATTTATTTTATGATCATGTATAACCATGCAGTCATTGTATTTAATTATTCATTCATGATGTGATTTATTTCCATGAAGATATTATTCAATAATATAGGGATATAATCCTTCCATCCATTATTCATGGTTAAAGTATATTTAGATGATTTTTATTACCGATGGTTTAAAAGGTATTATTGATAATTTTTAAATTCTGCGCAAAATAATATAGTTTTATCTAAATATTTGTAAAAAATTTCATAATAATTAATAAGTTGCAGGTAGCTTTGTACAGGTTATCGGTGATAGGAAAAAGGCTAAGGCTCGCTCTGTTCACCCTGTGAAATAATTTTGCTTGCAAAATTGCTTAGCATTCCGCAGGGCAAGGCTAAGGCTATGAAAGAGAGGATACCAGATCGAGGAGTGACAATACTTTATTTAAAAATAATGATAATGAAAACAACATCCCTAATTTTCTTACTTCTCTGTTTACAGCTTATTTCAAAAGCTCAGGATAACTATGTTCCCGCACCTGAAAACCTGAAAGCCAGGGAATGGTTCCAGGATGCCAAATATGGCATGTTCATACACTGGGGTATTTACAGTACTATGGCTGGTGGGGGTGACTATGGCATTGCGGAGTGGATTATGGAAAGTAAACGGATCCCCATCAAACAGTATGAGAATCTTGCTAACTTTTTTAATCCGGTCAGCTTCGATCCCGCCGAATGGGTATCAACTGCAAAAGCAGCAGGAATGAAATATATTACCATCACGAGTAAACACCATGATGGTTTTGCAATGTTTGACTCCAGGGTAAGTGACTGGGATATCGTGGACCGGTCTCCATACGGTAAAGACGTACTCAAAATGCTGAAAGAAGAGTGCGACAGGCAGGGTATTAAACTTTTCTTTTATCATTCCCAGCTCGACTGGCACCATCCCGATTACTATCCCCGCGGAAGAACAGGACAGGGTTATACCGGAAGGCCTGATAACGGTGACTGGGATAAATATATCGACTACATGAATGCCCAATTAGCCGAGCTCCTCACCAATTATGGTGATATTGGTGGTATCTGGTTCGATGGCATGTGGGATCAGTGGGGTGCCGACTGGCAGCTGGATAAGACCTACGCTATGATCCATCAACTTCAACCGGCTGCATTAATTGGCAGTAACCACCACCAAACTCCCTTTCCTGGTGAAGATTTCATGATGTTTGAGCGGGATCTTCCCGGAGAAAATACCATGGGTTTTAACCAGACATCCATAGAAGTAGATGTTCCCCTGGAAATGTGTGAGACCATGAACAACTCATGGGGGTACAATATCAAGGACAGGAACTTTAAATCAAGCAAACAGCTGATTCAAACGATGATCAGGGCCGCGGGATATGGTGCCAACTTCCTGCTCAATAATGGCCCCATGCCGAATGGTAAACTCCAGAAAGAAAATATAGATACGCTCTTGGTCATAGGTAAATGGCTTGAAAAATACGGGGAATCCTATTACGGAACACGAAAAGGCCCCGTCCCTCCGCGTGAATGGGGGGCCACTACTCAAAAAGGTAACATAGTATACGTGCATATACTCGATCTGGAAGATGAATCTGTTTTCCTTCCCGGGTTCACAGAAAAAATATTCTCTGTTAAACTGTTTGATGATCAATCGGCTCTGAAGTATACACAGAACAATATGGGGACAATCATCCGTGTTCCATATGGCAAAAGAAATAATATTGATACCATTATTGAGATAGAGCTAAAATAGCCCGTTATAGTTCAGAATAAGGGTAATAAATTTTACATCAACATACTGAATGCATAATTCAAGGACTCACTCCCCTGTCTGCAATGCCGTTTCGGCAGCCAGGCAGTCCTCCCTTTCTCACGAGAGAGGAGGTTAGGGGGTGAGTACTAAAATATCCACATGAAAATTAAATACATTCTGTGTTCATATCTCATTGGATTCACGCTATTCTCCTGCCAGGATGATACTCCCGAATCCAAATTTGATCCTTTCATCTGGAATGCCTCCACACCCGCATCACAGGGCATCAACTCGCAGATCCTCGATTCCGCCCTTATTGTAGCGGAACAGATGGGATATGTTGACGGCTTGCTGGTCCTCAGGAATGGATATCTGGTTGCAGAACGGTATTATAACGGCTATTCAACATATGCATCACATAATATTATGTCGGTCTCAAAGAGTTTTCTTTCTGCCATAACAGGTATTGCCATTCAGAAAGGTTATTTCACCCTGGATGATAAGGTCATGGATTATTTCCCCGAATATGTTTACGATACGATGGATATCAGAAAATACGATATCACCATCAGGCACCTGATGACCATGAGGATGGGGATTGACAATGAAGAAAACAACCTGTTTGATGTTCTTGCCACTGACAACTGGATTAAGACAACCATTGAACTCCCATTATTATCTGCACCGGGTGAGAGGTTTAGATACAGCAGCCTCCAGACACATCTTCTTTCAGCCATTTTAGAGAAAACCAGCGGCATGTCCACCTACGACCTGACAAAGAAATACCTGCTGGATCCAATGGGTATTGATATTGAACACTGGAGCCAGGATCCACAGGGTTATTATTTCGGGGGCAGTGAAATGTTCTTTGAACCACATGAGATGGCCGTACTTGGTTATATGTACCTGAATGGTGGGATCCTGAGAGGTGAACAGATCGTGCCCTCCGACTGGGTTACAACATCACTCTCCGGCACATGGGCGAAGAACAGCCCTGAATGGGGTGTGTTAAGGGATTACAACTACGGACTTCTATGGTGGCTGGGCAAAATCAACGATTACCAAATGTTCTGGGCCCTCGGCCACGGAGGCCAGATGATCCTCACATTCCCTGATCTGAACCTGATCGTTATTACTACAGCTGACTGGGATGTGCCCTGGGAAGAAGAGCAGACCAGGCCAATCCTGGAACTGGTGTCGAAATATATCCTGCCGGCGGTCAGTTAGGTAAGGATAGTCATTCGGTAGTCGTTCGGTAGTCATTCGGTAATTATTCGGTAGTCATTCGGTTGTCATTAAGTTGTCATTAAATACATTATAAGTGTTTTTAGAATCAAGGTCATCCTGAAGGAGCGAAACGACTGAGGGACCTCCCCGGATTTATTAAACTTGTTTGCCATAACTCCTATCTATTTCTCTCCGGCGGATTCGGGATGACTTGTTTCCCCCAACGAGCTTGCCAGTTTCATACTTAAAACAATAATTATTATTTTTAGTATCTGTTATCAAATAACCTGAGCATTATGGCAAAACACATAGGCATACTCACCTCCGGGGGTGATTGTCCGGGTCTGAATCCTGCTATCCGGGGGATCGGAAAAACCGCGCTTTCACAACACAATATGCAGATTATCGGATTCAGGGATGGTTTCCGCGGGCTGATGGAAAACAGGTTTATCCGGTTAGATAATAGCCAGTTATCGGGGATCCTGACCCTGGGGGGTACCATTCTGGGTACGAGCCGGGATAAACCGCATAAGATGTCTATGGGAGGCAATCTTGTCGATATGACCGATGTAATTGTTGAAAATTATGAAAAACATCATCTTGATGTTCTTGTATGCCTTGGCGGTGGAGGAACGCAGAAGAATGCCTTCAGGCTTCACCAGAAAGGATTAAATGTTATCACACTTCCAAAAACAATCGATAATGATGTCCCCTATACGGATGTTACATTTGGATTTGATACAGCCCTCCACGTAGCAGTGGAGGCTATCGACCGGTTACATAGTACGGCACACAGCCATCACCGGATCATCGTTGTGGAGATCATGGGTCATAAAGCAGGATGGCTTGCCCTGGGCGCTGGAGTTGCAGGTGGTGCCGATGTAATCCTTATCCCGGAAATTTCCTACGATATCAAAAAGGTCGCCGAGTCTATCCTCACCCGCAGCCGGCAGGGAAAAAGGTTCAGCATTGTGGCCGTAGCCGAAGGTGCTATGTCAAAAACCTATGCTAAAAAACTGAAGGACATTGAAAAGAAGCTGGACCATGAAAAAAATAAAGAGAAGAGGTATGAATTAAAAAAGAGGTTCAGTGAGCTGGAATCACAACATGCTGGTCATACCCTCCTGCTCTCTGAGGAACTTGAAGAACTTACCGGTCTGGAATCAAGAGTCACTATCCTGGGGCACCTCCAGCGTGGCGGAACGCCCTCAGCGACAGACCGCCTCCTGGCAACCCGCCTGGGGACAGCATGTGTCGATTATATCACAAAGGGAAAGTATGGGATTCTTGTTGCTGCACGAGGCGAACAAACTGAACCTGTCCCCCTTGAAAAAGTCGTCAATAAAATCAAACTTGTGCCACCCGATCATCCATGGGTGATCAGTGCAAGAAAAGTGGGTACATGTATGGGGGACTAAATGATTTGGATAATCCTGATCTTCATAACAAAACACTCAAATAAACATATCATTATTACAGAAAACAGAATAGAAAAATGAACAAAAGTCAGTATCTTCAAAAAAATTTCAATATTCAGTAAATTCCCCATCCTCAAAATTGAAAAAGTAATCAGGATTTCAAAGACGAATATCATGATAAGTAATTACATCAAAATTGTAATCCGTAATTTTTCACGGCAGAAATTCCATTCGTTAATTAATATCACAGGTCTTACTGTCGGATTAACCACAGCCCTTCTGATCATCCTGTTCATCGTTGATGAATTCAGCTATGATTCATTTCATAAACATGCTGATGACATATACCGGGTACACCTGAATGCCCGCATATCAGGACAGGAAATGAATTCATGCTTCACTTCCGCACCCCTTGCCGGAGGATTCGTACGTGAAATTCCGGAAATTGAAGATGCCTGTCGCATTGCAGTATGGAGTGATATAGGTGTTCAGTATGAGGACAGGGCATATACTGAAAATAAAATCTTGCTTGCCGATTCCAATTATTTTGATTTTTTCAGCTTCAGGCTCATCCAGGGTGATCCAAAAAAAGTATTGAAAGAACCGAATACGGTAATCCTTACAGAATCGGCAGCCAACAAGTATTTTGGGTATAAGGGGCAAGGTGATAATACGCCGATTGGAAGAATGTTATACATAGGAACGGAAAAAGATCTGTATACTGTAACCGGAATAACTGAAGATCCTCCGTCTAATTCCCATTTTCACTACAGCATAATATTATCCATGGAATCATGGGAATACAGCAGAAGTCCTGTATGGCCCAGTAACCAGCTTAATACATACGTAATGTTAAGTGAACAATCAGACTGGCAGGCTGTACAGGAAAAGTTCCCTGATCTTGTAAAAAAATACATAGGCCCCCTTGTCTCCCAGATTCTCGGTATATCATTTGAAGAATTTCTTGAACAGGGTGGTGGTTATGGATATTATCTTCAGCCATTACTGGATATTCATTTAAACCCGAAGACAACCCAGGAACTCGAACCGGCCGGTAACATCAAGACAATTTATATACTGGCTTCGATTGTCATATTAATTATCGTCATTGCCTGTATTAATTTTATGAATCTTTCAACAGCCACTTTCACCAGAAGGGCAAAGGAGGTGGGTGTCAGAAAAACGATTGGGGCGGCGAACCAGAAACTGGTCTTTCAATTCCTGAGTGAAGCAGTATTTCTGACAGTGGTTTCAATGATCCTCGCTATCATCATTACAACGGTTATCCTGCCTCAGTTTAATTTCCTGTCGGGCAAACAATTATCAGCCGGCATTCTGTACACTCTTCCTTACCTGGCCGGAATGCTTTTACTGACTATCGTGGTTGGTTTATTATCCGGAAGTTATCCAGCCTTTTACCTTACATCCTTTAAACCAATTGAAGTTATGAGGGGCCAGATTAAGGCAGGGATAAAAAGTGGTAATACCAGGAGTATCCTGGTTGTGTTCCAGTTTATCATTTCAATTGTGTTGATCATTTGCTCGCTGCTCATTTATAATCAGCTTAACTTCATTAAGAACACAGACCTCGGATTCAATAAAGAAAATTTACTGGTGATTAATAATGCAAATACGCTGGGTACAGATAAAATGGCTTTCAAGGAGGATATATTACAAATGCCAGATATCGTAAGTGCCAGCTTTACTAACCTTGCACCACCAGGAGGCGATTATTCTGATATTTTTATACCTAAAGGAGGAGATAACCAGGAGCATGGATTTAATTATCTCATTGTCGATGAAGACTTCCTGGAAACCATGGAATTAACATTGACAGACGGAAGATTTTTCTCACACGATTTCCCCACTGATTCATCCGCTGTCATCATCAATGAATCAACCGCCAGGCTCGTTGGATGGAACCAGCCGGTAGGGGAACAGCTCCAGACTTTATGGGGAGAAGAGAACGAAGATGTGAGACAGGTAATTGGTGTGGTAAAAGATTTTAATTTCCAGTCGTTGAAAAAGGAAATTACTTCCCTGGTAATATTTTCAGGATCAGAGGGAAATTTCCTGATCGTTCGTTTAACACCCGGTGAATTTAATCAAAAAATCAACCTCCTGGAAACCAGGTGGAAATCATTTGCGCACAGTGCTCCGTTCGATTATTCCTTTATCGAAGATGATTTTAATGCACATTTCGGAAGGGAAGAACAACTTGGTAAGATATTCCTGGTATTCACCTGCCTGGCTATATTTATTGCCTGCCTGGGATTATTCGGCCTTGCCACGTTCACATCGGAGCAGAGAACAAAAGAGATCGGTATCCGCAAGACACAGGGTGCTTCCTCAAATGCTATCATTAAGCTGTTGTCAAAAGAGTATCTTAAACTGGTGAGTGTAGCATTCATTGTATCCGTACCTATCTCCTACTATATGATATCATGGTGGCTGAAAAACTTCGCCTATAAAACCAATATTGGAATACTCAGCTTTTTAATTGGTGGATTGGCTGCGGTGATTATTACCCTCTTAACTATCAGCTATCAGTCCGTTAAGGCAGCCTCGAAAAATCCGGTGGAATCGTTACGGTATGAATAATCCACGGTAATAATTTATTTCACCCCACCCCTAAATCCTCTCCCCTATTAGGGAGAGGACTTACCCCCTTCCCACTTCAGGAGAAGGGAGCAGGGGGATGAAGTGAAGTTATTAAATACACTTTATACCGGGACATTCAATCCGCTTACAATGATAGATATGCAGAATTTTATTTTATCGAGATCTCCAGTATCCTGATCTGAGGATTTAAATATTGCCCGTCGGCCGGTTGACGTTGGATTTCCCGCACAACATCCATCCCTTTGATAACTTTACCAAAAGCTGCAAAGCCCTGTCCGTCAGGATTTCTCCTTCCACCAAAATCTAACTCTGGCTGGTCTCCAATACAGATAAAGAACTCACTGGTAGCAGTCCCGGGATGCCACCTGGCCATCGAAATTCCACCATCCAGATGAAGAATCCCCGTTTCCGCTGTGGATTCATGGTCAATGGGTGGCAACATGGCAGGGTGGTTTTCTTCATACAATCCCCCCTGGATAACTTCAATCCTGATACTGTCATCCGGCTGGTTATCCATCCTGACAACCCTGTAAAAAACAGCTCCTTCATATCTGTTTTCTTCAACATACCTGAGAAAATTTGAACCTGTGACGGGAGCTTTTTTAATAAATACTTCAACAGCAATATCTCCCAGTTCAGTTTTAATGAGCACGATGGGATTGGGATCACTACAACCTGCGATAATAGTCAGGATAAGTAAAAACATGAAATGTCTCATTTGGTTTTAATTACAGGTTTACCAGATATATTCGAGAATACAAAAATATATTAATCTTTAACCTGTTGTGCGACTAAAATGTTTTAGCTGGAAAACCGGGGAACAAGAACCGGGAATCCCGATGACTTTTCTCCTGATTTTCTTATTGCATCCTGAGTTTATCAGGTGTGAAAGTAATGCAATATTTCACTTATTAACATTTGTTAAATAATAAGATATTGTATTCTTAACCGTTTATTATTTTAAAAATCTTATTTTTAGAGATACGTTTTTTGTATAAAATGAGAATAAGACTTTTATTCATTACCTGCTTTCTATTTCTTTCAGCCGACATCATAGAAACAGGCCCTAATATACGCTTCCAGAGGATCACCATCAATGATGGTCTTTCACTCAGCTCAGTATACTGTATCTTCCAGGACAGTAAAGGTTTTATGTGGTTTGGAACAGAAGATGGCCTGAATAAATATGACGGAATGAATTTCAAAGTATACAGGCCTGATCCCTCCAGAAAAAATTGTATATCCTACAGATGGGTTGAACACATTCTCGAAGATCAGAATGGTATACTTTGGTTTGGATCCCGCGGCGGGCTGACAGCTTTTAATCCAAGGATGGAGCTTTTTGTACAATTCATTCATGATCAGGATGTTAAGAATAGTATTTCGAACGACACAATTACTAAATTGCTCCTCGATAATCATGATTATCTGTGGGTCGGTACCTTTCACGGCCTCAACCGTATAAATATTATCACAAAACAACTTGACAGGATTGAACTGCCATTGGAAACCGGTTCCTCACAAAGGATTAATGACTTATATTTTGATCTGGAAGATAATCTCTGGATAGCTGCCAGCAATGGATTGTTTCTCTTTAACAGGCAAAACCAATCGATTACCAGGACTGACCTTAAACCGGAAAGCAGGGAGGTGGAAAATATTCTTTCTGTTGCATCCATTCAGAATGAATTATGGATTGGGACAGAAGGTGGCTTGATTAAATATACATTGAATGATAATGAGGTATTACTCTTTACTTTACCTGCCTCGGTAACAGGAGTTGCTCGTGACCATTCGATCGAAAAAGTTTTTCCCGACAACGATAACAACCTGTGGATTGTTACCTCTGTGGGTTTACTGAGATTTAACCGGACAGACCATACATTCATACACATCGTCAGATCACTGGACACGTCCCACAGCCTTTCTGTTATTACCGTCAAACCAATTTATGAAGATACCTATGGGCGTATATGGTTTGGCACTTTCGGCTCCGGGCTTTACCGAATTGATCCATCATCGGGGAACATCATTCATTACCGGCATAATCCTGCAGATCCTATAAGCCTGTCTGAAAATGCAATCAACTGTATCTATGAAGACCGTTCAGGCAGGTTATGGTTTGGCACCTTTGGAGCAGGGATCAGTATCTACGATCCCCGGTCAAACAGGTTTGGCCTTGTTCGACATGACCCACTTGATCAGAACAGCCTGTCGAGCAACTTTGTCTGGTCAGTTTTTGAGAGTCGTAATGGTGATCTCTGGATCGGGACAAATGACAGGGGCATGAATGTATATTCTCCTGAAAGCAACACTTTTACATTTTTTGACCACCGTGATTCCGATCCTCATTCGCTGGCATATTCCTCTGTCAGAAAAATATTTGAAGACCGTCAGGGTACTGTGTGGATCGGTACAGATGGAGGAGGCCTCGATAAATTTGACAGAAAAAACCATCAGTTTATCCATTTCAGATCTGTACCCGGGAATCCATCAACCATCTCGAACAATTCGGTACGTGCTATATACGAGGACAAGTCAGGTGTTTTATGGATAGGCACAAGGGATGGCCTGAATAAATTCATCCCTGAAACACAGACATTCAAACGCTATCAACATTCCGATGAAGATCCCACCAGCATATCAAGTAACTTTATCTATTCCTCCATACACCAGGATAGGAAAGGATTTCTATGGTTTGGAACCTATGGAGGAGGTTTGAACAGGATGGATATAGATCAGGAGACATGTACTCATTACCTGAACGATCCTGATAATCCCGAAAGTATATCAGATAATGTGGTCTTTTCAATATATGAACACACCGATGGTACTTTCTGGATAGGCACCAATAATGGATTGGATCATTTTGATCCTGAGACAGGAAAATTCAAACGGTTTGGTCTGAACGAGGGCCTGCCAAATGAGGTGGTATATGGTATCCTTCCCGATGACCAGAACAATATCTGGCTGAGCACGAACCTTGGAATCTCAAGATTCAGCCTTACCGATCATTCAACAAAAAACTTTGACGTTAATGACGGACTACAGAGTAATGAATTCAATGGTGGTGCATATCATAAAGGATTCAGCGGGAAACTGTATTTCGGGGGTGTATACGGTCTGAATATTATCGAACCGGATCAGCTCAAGCCTGTGGAGGATATCTCACAAGTTATCATTACCAAACTTGAGGTACTGGGCAGGGAGTTACCAATTTTACCTCCCTCAGGTATTCAGCAAAGAGATGTCACAACGAATAAAGTCATAGAATGGGAGGGTAATCTTTATCTTACAAATAACATCTCCTTTCTCAGTGAAATTGTTCTCGATTACAAATACAGGTTTCTCTCTATTGAGTTTTCAGCACTTAATAATCCCATATCTGAAAAGACCAGTTATGCTTATCTGATGGAAAACCTTGAGGACGAATGGAATTATTCTGGGGAGAGGAATTATGTCTCCTATGCCAATATGAAATCCGGGTCATATACTTTTAAGGTTAAAGCAAGAAATCCGGACGGCATATGGAGCGATGAGGTGACAGAGCTCAAAATTACCATTACCCCACCCTTCTGGGAAACATGGTGGTTTATTATTATTGAGATTATCGCTGCATTGATCCTGGCATTTTTTATTTACAGGTACCTTATTAAAGTCCGGACTGCCAGATTACTCAAGATCCAGAATGAAAAAATTAATGAAGCAAATAAGAAACTTGCAGAATCTGAACATGACCTGAAAGAGATCAATGCTACCAAAGACAAGTTCTTTTCGATTATCTCACATGATCTTAAAAATCCTCTTACCAGCCTGCTTTCCATCAGTGAATCCATGCTGGAGGTTGACATAAAGCCTAGGGAAGAAGAAAAAATATCCGGCATCCGCAAAATCCATGAGTCCATACATCAAATTCATGACCTTCTTGAAAACCTTCTGACCTGGTCACGATCCCAGACCGGCCGCCTGAAATTTGAGCCCGTAGATTTTAACCTCTCGAAGCTCCTTGAAATAAACCTTAACCTTCACAGGATACCGGCAGAAAAAAAAGGTATCAGACTGACCTGCCGTTCCCCTGAAGGGATATATGCTCATGGTGACCGGGACATGATCAATATGGTTATCCGTAATCTTTTAAATAATGCTGTTAAATTCACTTCGGGAGGCGGAACAATTGATATTGATGTGAAAAAGGAAAATTCATCCCTGCAGGTTCTAATCAGGGATGAAGGAACAGGAATATCCGGGGAAGACCTCGATAAACTCTTCAGGATCGATGTTAAATTCAAGACAACTGGAACCGCGGGTGAAAAAGGAACAGGCCTCGGCCTTATTCTTTGTAAGGAATTCATTGAGAAGAACGGAGGCAGAATGATCGTGGAAAGCGAACTGACTAAAGGAAGTATTTTCGGGTTTACCATACCTGCGGGTAAAGGAGAATAGGTTGTCTGTTGTCTGTTGTCTGTTGTCTGTTGTCTGTTGTCTGTTGTCTGTTGTCTGTTGTCTGTTGTCGGTTGTCTG
>LJUQ01000213.1 GCA_001304505.1 Bacteroides sp. SM23_62_1 | reverse complement strand
AGCCTAACAAATAACCAGTTGAATGAAGTTTCAAGCAATGAGTTTGTAATCGGAGGAGGATACCGCTTTTCCGAGGTGCCGCTGATCTTCAACCTGCCGGGTGGAGGTCAAAGAGCACTGACCAGCGATCTAAATATCAGGGGTGATCTTTCAATCCGAAATAACCAGACTGTTATCCGCAAACTCGTTGAAGACTTTGATCAGGTAACTGCCGGACAACGTGTTTTTAAGATTAATCTGACACTGGATTATATGTTGAGTGACCGTTTCAATCTCAGACTGTTCTTCGATCGGATTATGAATACGCCTATCGTTTCACTTTCCTATCCCACTGCAAATACTAACATTGGATTCAGTGTGAGATTTACATTGGCACAGTAGGGAATTTAATACATGGTCACGTGTCATAATTGAATGTCCTGGCTGAAAAGCCGGATTATTTCTGTGGTCACTTCGGAAAGAAATGAGGTTGTCTCAAAACCATAACAAAAGGCTTCATGCAGAGTTCGCAAAGTTGTCACAAAGACGCAAAGTGTTGATTAACAAATATTTGAACTGTGCGTGCTTGGTGCTTTTCTTTGTGCACTTTGCGTGAAAGACCAGGTTTGAGACAGCCCCATACCAATCATTATTGGTAGAAACAGAGTCGGGCATTCCAGCCCGGACATGCACAGAACTAATTTTTTTATAATTTTTAATCTTATAATTATTTTTAGAGGATAAAACATATTACTTTTAGAAACAATAAAATTTAATCCTAAATTCTAATAAACAATAATCATGAACGTTCCTGAAGACCTCATGTATACTGATAAACATGAATGGATCCGGAAAGATGGTGATGAAGCTGTCATTGGGATAACGGACTATGCCCAGGGTGAATTGGGTGATATTGTTTTTGTTGAGATCGAAACGGAAGGGGAAGAACTTGAGGCAGGAGACACTTTTGGTACGATTGAAGCAGTTAAAACAGTTTCAGATTTGTTCATGCCTGTATCCGGACTCATCCGTGAAGTAAATCCTGACTTAACAAATAAGCCGGAACTGGTGAATAAAGACCCATATGGGGAGGGCTGGATGATCAGGATAAAAATGCAGAATCATCAGGAGATTGAAGAATTATTGACAGCTGAGAAATATGTCGCATTGATTTCCGGGTAAGAACCTTCAATCTTAAAGTTTCTTCTTCACCTCAACCTCTTTATACGCTTCAATGATATCACCTGTTTTGATGTCATTGAAATTGTCAATATTCAAGCCACATTCAAGTCCTGTCGTAACCTCCTTAACATCATCCTTGAAACGTTTCAGGGATCCCAGTGTACCTGAATAAACAACGATACCATCACGGATGATCCGGACTTTTGCATCCCTGGTAATCTTGCCTTCTTTCACATTACATCCGGCAACCGTTCCTATTTTTGTGATCTTAAATACTTCTTTAATTTCCAGCGTGGCAAGGATTTCTTCCTTTATTTCAGGAGACAACATGCCTTCCATCGCAGATTTTATCTCTTCAATGGCATCATAAATAACAGAATACAGCCGGATATCAATTTCCTCTTTTTCTGCAAGTTTCCTTGCAGCCAGGGAAGGCCTGACCTGGAATCCCACGATGATAGCATTGGATGCTGCAGCAAGAAGAATATCAGATTCTGAAATCTGTCCCACAGCTTTATGTATAATATTTACCTGAACTTCATCTGTGGATAATTTGATCAGAGATCCTGACAGGGCTTCAACTGAGCCATCCACATCACCTTTAATGATGATATTCAGTTCCTGGAAGTTACCAATTGCAATTCTCCTTCCAATCTCGTCGAGTGTAATATGCTTATGTGTCCTGAGATCCTGTTCACGTTGCAGCTGTTCTCTTTTATTAGCCAGTTCTTTTGCTTCACGATCACTTTCCATAACATTAAACCTGTCACCTGCCTGTGGTGCACCATTGATACCCAGTACAAGGACCGGTGTTGCAGGTCCGGCTTCTTTTACTTTTACTCCACGTTCATTGTGCATAGCTTTGATGTGGCCGAAATGAGAACCGGCCAGCACAACATCCCCCAGATGAAGGGTTCCATTCTGTACAAGAACGGTAGATACATATCCACGCCCTTTATCAAGTGCTGATTCAATAACTGTTCCCAGGGCAGAGCGATCGGGATTGGCTTTGAGTTCAAGCAGCTCAGCTTCAAGTAATACTTTTTCAAGTAAAAGGTCAATATTGGTACCATTTTTCGCAGAGATCTCCTGTGACTGATATTTGCCTCCCCAATCCTCGACTGTCAGGTTCATGTTCGCAAGGGCTTCTTTGATTTTTTCAGGATTGGCATTAGGCTTATCAATTTTGTTGATGGCAAATACAATTGGAACGCCAGCAGCCTGGGCATGATTAATAGCCTCTACTGTTTGAGGCATTACCCCATCATCAGCCGCCACAACAATAATGGCTACATCTGTTGCTTGTGCTCCCCTTGCACGCATAGCCGTGAAAGCCTCATGCCCGGGAGTGTCAAGAAATGTAATCTGCTTGTTCCCATCCAGCGACACACTGTAGGCACCAATATGTTGTGTAATACCCCCGGCTTCTCCTGCAACAACGTTGGTTCTGCGTATATAATCGAGTAGTTTTGTTTTACCATGATCGACATGCCCCATCACAGTAACGATCGGAGGCCGGGATTGAAGTTCTGCCGGATCATCTTCTTCCACTATAATTGCTCCCTGAACATCAGCACTTATAAATTCAACTTTATAATTAAATTCTTCAGCAATGAGTAAAAGGGTTTCTGCATCAAGACGTTGATTAATGGATACAAACAGTCCTAAATCCATACATGCCGATATGACCTCCGTCGGACGCACATTCATGAGAGAGGCCAGTTCACTGACAGAAACAAATTCAGTAACCTTGATGATGTTCTTCTGCTCTTCCTGTTTCCTCTGTTCTTCCTGTATCCTCTGACTGATGCTTTCTCTTTTTTCCCTCCGGTATTTGACTGCTTTTGACTTACCCCTGGTAGATAACCGGGCCAGTGTGTCTTTTATCTGTCTCTGAACCTCTTCTTCACTGACTTCCAGTTTTGAATGTATTTTTTTCTTCTTACCTACTTTTTTCTGTGTCCGTGGTTCAGGAGATTCATCATGCTTTTTCTCCAGCTCAACCCTGGCAGTGTCTTTCTTGATCCGTTTCCGTTTCTTTTTGCGGCTTTTTTCTGATTCTCGCCTCTCAATTTCATGAACCGGCAGGTCTATCTTACCAACAACAGTAGGTCCGATAAGTTTTTCGACTTCAAACTTTATAAAGTTAATATCCTCTTCCTCTCTCTGTTCTTGAACCTCTTCCACGACTTCCTTTTCTGCTTCGGGTTCAGTTATCTCAACATCTTTTGTTTCAACAGGTTCCTCCTTCTGAACTTCAACAACCTCATCTTCCTTTTGTTTTTCAACCTTTGCTTTCCCTTTGGGTTTTTTCTTAATTGATTCCAGATCAATTTTCCCCACTACTTTCAGATCGGTCTCTTTTTTAACTTCTTCCTGTTTATCTTTTTGCGCTTCCTTTTCAATCAGTTCATCAACCTGTTCTGTAACTGCTTCCACCTCCTTATCGGATAATTTCAACTCCTCTTTCAAATCTTCTTTCTCAACAACCGGATGGTCCTCAGTTTCTTTCACAGGATGATCAATTTTTACTTTACCGGTTGTGTCCTTGATGAGTACCTCTTCTTCCGCTTCTGAAGGTGGTAATCGCTGTTGATCAATATCATTGATAGAAATAGTTTCTTTCTTATCCCTGAGTGCTCTCAGGCTAAGTTTTTCAGATTCTTTCTTGGCGGATATATCCGAGCTGTATTCATGCACCAGGAGTTCATAAATATCGGGTGTAATCTTGGTATTGGGATTTGGATCAACGGAATAACCCTTCTTATTCAGAAATTCAATAATGGTACTTATGCCAACATTAAATTCCCGGGCAATTTTACTCAGTCTCATTACTTTTACATCCGTCATGCTTCCGAAAATATTTATCTCCTGTTATATTTCTTTCACTTAAACAGTCAGAAAAACCAGTAAAGATAAGACTTAACCAGAATTATTCAAACTCGGCACGTAATATTTCTATCACCTCACGTATCGTTTCTTCCTCCAGATCTGTTCTTTTTACCAGGTCTTCAATTGAAAGATCCAGGACACTTTTTGCAGTATCACAACCAATAGCTTTCAGCTCATCAATAACCCATCCTTCTATCTCATCTGCAAATTCCTCCAGGTTAACGTCTTCTTCATCCTCTGTCCCGGCCTCACGATAAACATCAATCTCATAACCGGTGAGTTGACTTGCAAGCCTGATATTTAAACCACCTTTCCCGATTGCTAGAGACACTTCATTGGGTTTCAGATACACCTCAGCTTTTTTCTCTTCTTCTTTAATCTTAATGGAGCTGATTTTTGCCGGGCTTAGTGCTCTCTGGATAAATAATTGATTGTTATTTGTGAAATTGATAACGTCAATATTTTCATTCTTCAGTTCCCTGACTATACCATGAATTCTTGATCCTTTCATTCCCACACAGGCACCAACAGGATCAATACGCTCATCATATGATTCCACGGCAACTTTTGCTCGTTCCCCGGGGATCCTGACTATTTTTTTGATTGTGATTAAACCATCGAAAATTTCAGGAACTTCAAGTTCGAAAAGCCTTTCAAGAAAAACAGGTGATGTTCTTGAAAGGACTATAAGAGGATTATTATTCCTCATTTCCACCTTAATAACAACCGCTCTTATTGTGTCCCCTTTCCTGAAATAATCCGATGGTATCTGCTCCGATTTCGGAAGGATCAGTTCATTACCTTCGTCATCCAGTACAAGAATTTCACGTTTCCAGACCTGGTATACTTCTCCTGTGATAATTTCCCCTATTCTGTCTTTATATTTTCCATAGACATTGTTTTTTTCAAGATCAAGAATCCTGGAAGTCAGGTTCTGTCGAAGACTCAGTATCGCCCGCCTCCCAAAATCATCAAGTTTAACCTCATCGGTTACTTCTTCCCCAACCTCATATTCAGCATCAATTTTTTTTGCCTCTGAAAGTGATATCTGGATATTGGGATCCTCTATTTCATTATCATTCACAACTTCCCGGTTTCTCCAAATCTCAAAATCTCCCTTGTCAATATTGATGATGATATCAAAGTTTTCATCAGTACCGAACTTTTTCAATAACATACCTCTGAATACATCTTCCAGAACGCTCATCATGGTAGCTCTGTCAATGTTTTTCAGCTCCTTGAATTCTGAAAATGTATCAATCATACTTGAATGGTCCATCTCATTACCGCTTTAAAAATTAATTTTGACCTTTGTCGATTTGATATCAGAGAAATGGAAATACGCTGAAAAATTTACATTATCCCCTTTCTTTCTCTTTGTTGCCTTTTCCTCTATTTCCAGGGTTATTCCATCATCATCTACCTGAATCAACCTGCCATTGATTTTTATTCCGTCTTTTTTTACTATCTCAACTTCATTACCGATATTCCTCAAATATTGTTGCAGAACCCTCAGGGGTGAATCAAGCCCGGGAGAAGATACTTCAAGTTCAAAGTCCTCTTCATCCCTGTTCAGTCTGGCATCCAGCAGCCGGCTGATCCTTGCACAATCTTCAATATTTATTCCTTCCTGCTTATCGATTAAAATCCTGATATGGTTGTCTTTAGTAACAGTAAGATCTACCAGGAATAATCCCGAATCTTCCAGGATAGCTCCAACTGAACGATGGATATCCTCTTCTTTCAGCATCTGTATTTATTTAATAAAATAGGGGACTCGCGTCCCCTTGCGCATAATACCCCTACATTCGAGGTGCAAAAGTATAAATTATCGATGAATAAACAAAATACAGGGATGTTAACACAGATAATTAATGCTCTGTCGTCTTGTGAAATATTAATTTAAAAAGCATATTTTTGCTTTTTAATATCCGCAAACTGTTGTGCACTCTTCTACCCGGAATAAAAGAAAGATAGTAAATGATCCCGTTCATGGCTTTATTAATATTCCTTACGATATTATCTTCGACCTGATCGAACATCCTTTTTTTCAGAGACTTCGGAGAATCAAACAACTCGGATTGACCAGTTTTGTTTACCCTGGGGCTACACATACACGTTTTCAACATGCCCTGGGAGCTGCCTACCTGATGAATACAGTAATCAGTGTTCTTCGCCATAAAGGACAGGATATCTCCGATCATGAAGCTGAAGCTGCCAGCATAGCAATCCTTCTGCATGATATAGGACATGGACCCTTTTCCCATGCCCTTGAAAATACCATAATTAAATATATCGATCATGAAGAGCTTTCCATACTTTTTATGAATGAATTAAACCGTTTATTCAATCAAAGGCTGGACCTTGCAATCCAAATCTTTACCGGCCAATATCATAAAAAATTCCTGCATCAGCTTGTTGCAAGTCAACTCGATATGGACCGGCTGGATTACCTCAAAAGAGATAGCTTTTTTACAGGTGTTACAGAAGGTGTAATTGGCTCCGACCGGATCGTTAGAATGATGAATGTTGCTAATGATCAACTTGTTGTCGATATCAAAGGCATCTATTCAATAGAAAAATTCCTGATTGCCCGCCGGTTGATGTACTGGCAGGTTTATTTTCATAAAGCAGTCCTCTCCGCCGAATTATTGCTTGTTAATATCCTGAAACGTGCCAAGGAACTTGCAGGAAATAAGGTTAATTTATTTTCTACCCCGGCACTGGAATATTTTTTATATCATGATATCACCCGCCATGATTTTCTCTCAGAAATGAATGATGCGGCGAAAGAAAATCAGGTTCTCTCACCAGAGAAGTCATTATTATACCGATTTGCCAGCCTTGATGACAATGATATCATTTCGTCTGCCAAGACCTGGGCCGTTCATCAGGATCCTGTTCTTTCAAGACTATGCCGGAATCTTATAAACAGAAATTTATACAGGATTGAACTTCAGAAAGAAGAATTTGAAAAACAACGAATTAACCGGGTACGTGAAACAGTTATGCAATCATATGGCATTGATGAAAAGGAATCAGATTATTTTGTCTTTACCAATACTATATCAAATTATGCATATAGTGCGGATGATGAGAGAATACAGATTCTTCTGCAGAACGGTGATTTAAAAGATGTAACTGAAGCATCAGATATGCTTGATATGTCAATCCTTTCAAAAACAGTAACAAAACATTACCTGTGTTATCCGAAGGATATAGAAATAATTAAATAAAACAAGTTGCGCAGTTTGAGCGAAGATATTGATAATGAATTATTTATGTGCCCTTCCAGGGCTCCCGGAGCGGGTATATAATAAAAACTTCTAAGCAATTTATCCTCAATGACAGACAGCACAATGGTTTAAATAAAGATGTAATGTAAACTTTTAATATAGAGATAATGGAATTTACAGCAAAACAGATCGCCACATTATTAAATGGTGAAATAGAAGGAAATCCTGAAATAAAGGTTAATAATATTTCAAGAATAGAGGAGGGTAAAAAAGGCACCCTTTCATTCCTGGCCAATCCCAAATATGAAAAATATATTTATGAGACAGCCTCTTCCATTGTCCTTGTAAATAAAACCTTTAAACCGGAAAAGCCCGTGCAGGCAACACTTATAAGAGTTGAAGACGCTTATAAAGCCATTGCACGCCTTCTTGAATTATATGAACAATCCCGGTCAATGAAAGGGAGTGTCAGTTCCCTGTCAAGCATTCATGAAAATTCCTCCATTGGAGAAAATGTTTATATTGGTGATTTCACGTGTATATCCCGGAATGCGGTCATCGGGAATAATGTCAGGTTATATCCCCAGGTATACATCGGTGAAAATGTTAAAATAGGCAACAATACTGTTCTTTATCCAGGGGTTAAGATATATCATGATTAGATCGGGAATGTTTTGATCGAAGATGATGTTGAAATTGGTGCAAATGTGACCATTGACAGGGCTACAATGGGATCGACTATTATCCGTAAGGGTGTGAAACTGGATAACCTGATTCAAATTGCCCATAACGTAGAAATAGGAGAACATACAGTAATTGTGGCACAGGTAGGTATTTCAGGTTCCACCAAAGTTGGAAGGATGTGCCAGATTGGAGGTCAGGCAGGTTTAACAGGTCATCTTAAAATTGCTGACGAAGTTAAAATAGGTGCACAGGCCGGTGTTTCCCATGATCTTAAAAATCCCGGTGAAATTGTTCTGGGTTCGCCGGCAATCCCATTCAGTATTTTTAAAAGATCCAGCGTTATATTTAAACAACTACCGGAACTTAGAGAACAGATGTTTCAGTTGAAAAAGGAACTGGAAGAGTTAAAAAATTCCATGTTGTGAAAAGATCATGCGTGTACAAAAAAAAAGGTTCGTCATAACAGATTTATTGAATTTTTGTATATTGCGTGATTTAATCCTAGTAGCAACCGGAAATGGCAGAAAATCAGAAAACTATCAAAAAACCCATTAGTTTTTCGGGAAGAGGTCTGCATACAAACGTTGAAGTTGAAATATCCTTCCATCCGGCGCCAGTCAATTCTGGTATTCAATTTATCAGAACAGACCTGAATGACAAACCGGTTATTAAAGCCCTGGCAGAAAATGTTGTTGAAACATCAAGGGGTACTACCCTTGAAGAGAGAGGTGTCCGTGCAGCAACTGTTGAACATGTTATGGGCTCTCTCTATGGATTAGGAATTGATAATGTTCGTATTGATTTAAATGGACCTGAAGCTCCAATCCTGGATGGCAGTGCAAAAAATTATACTGAAGGACTGATTAAATCAGGATTTGCGGAACTTGAAGAGGAAAAATCCATCTTTAAGATTACTGAAAAAATTGAGTATAAAGATGAGGAGAACGGAGTTGAAATTGTCGCATTCCCTGATGATAACCTCAAAATTGATATCCAGATTGATTATCAATCCAAGGTTCTTGGATACCAGTTTGCCACTTTAAACGGACTGGCTGATTTTGCATCCGAGGTTGCTCCTGCCAGGACATTCGTGTTCCTCCATGAACTTGAATACCTGTTAAAAAACAACCTTATAAAAGGTGGTGACCTCGACAATGCTATCATTATTATTGACCGTAAAGTATCGCAGGATGAACTTGACCATCTGGCAGACTTGTTTAAAAAGCCGAAAATTAAGGTGCAACCTGAAGGAATCCTGAATAATGTAAAACTTAATTTCAGTAATGAAGCTGCCCGGCATAAACTCCTTGATCTTATGGGAGATCTAGGATTGATCGGGCAACCCATACAGGGCAGGATCATTGCTATCAGGCCAGGGCATTATGCCAATAATCAGTTTGCCAGGATCATACGCAATATTATTAAAAAGGACAGGTTAAAAACCAAAGCTCCCTCTTATGATTTAAATAATCCCATCCTGGATGTTAATGGTATCATGAAACTCCTTCCTCACAGATTTCCTTTTCTTTTTGTTGATAAAATTCTTTACCAGGATAACAAAACTGTTGTAGGTGTAAAAAATGTTACCTTCACCGAGTCACAGTTTCTCGGGCATTTCCCCGGTGAACCAATTATGCCAGCTGTTCTTCAGCTTGAAGCCATGGCCCAGGTAGGAGGTGTCCTTGCCCTGAATACCGTTCCTGATCCTGAAAATTACAGCACTTACTTTTTAAAAATTGAAAGTGCAAAATTTAAGAAAAAGGTTGTACCCGGTGATACACTTGTAATAAAAATGGAATTACTTGAACCAATCCGAAGGGGCATTGTACATATGTATGGCCAGTCTTTTGTCGGGGATGATCTGGTTTCCGAAGCCGAAATGATGGCCCAGATAGTAAAAGAGTAATCACATGAATCAGCCATTATCCTACATCCATCCTGAAGCAAAAATATCACCCGGTGTTAAAATTGAGCCTTTTGCGGTTTTATATAAAGACGTGGAAATCGGAGAAGGAACATGGATTGGACCGCATGCAGTGATCATGGATGGGGCCAGGATTGGAAAAAACTGCAGGATATTCCCGGGCGCAGTTATCGCTGCAATACCTCAGGATATGAAATATTCCGGTGAAGATTCCACAGTTGTCATCGGTAATCATACAACTATACGGGAATGCTGTACTGTAAACCGCGGAACCAAGGTAAGAGGTGTTACAACCATCGGTAACAACGCCCTCCTGATGGCTTATGTACATATAGCACATGATTGTATTATTGGCGACTATGCCGTACTTGTCAATAATGTTACGCTTGGTGGTGAAGTAATCGTGGAGGATTGGGCTATCGTCAGTGCACATACCATTATACATCAATATTGCAGAATAGGAAAACATGTTATGATACAGGGAGGATCAAAAATCGGGCGGGATGTGCCACCATTTATTACGGCAGGTCGTGAACCCCTCGCCTATGCAGGTTTGAATTCAATCGGACTGAAACGAAGAAACTTTCCTGATGAAAAGATCACCATGATCCAGGATATTTACAGAATTATCTTCCAGAAGGGTTATAATACATCTCATGCGATCGAAATCATTGAAAAAGAATTTCCCAATTGTGATGAAAAAGAAGAAATATTATCTTTTATCAAAACATCAAGAAGAGGTTTAATAAAAGGATATAAACAGGATCAGGAGTGATTTTTACTTGCCATTGTATCCCACCCTTCTGCATCCAACAGAATTTCACTGCCACCATCAGTAACTATTTTAATCCCTTTTTCCTGTCCGGTAATATGGCCGATAACTGACACATCCTGCAGACCGGTAGCCTTCTCTGCTTCACCTAAAGGAATTGTAAATAATAACTCATAATCTTCCCCTCCATTCAGGGCACAGATTAATGGCTCCAGATTTAGTTCGCCGGCTACCCTTGCAGTTTCCTTGTTTATCGGTATTTTCTCCTGGTAGATCCGGCAACCTACTTTCGATTGTGTGCAAATATGTAAAAGGTCAGATGACAAACCATCTGAAATATCAATCATCGAAGTGGGAAGGATGGATGATTTCTCAAGTTTTTCAATGATATCAATTCTTGCCTCCGGCTTCAACTGGCGTGCCAGAATATAATCATATCCGGCAAGATCAGGCTGGATCAGGGGATCTGACTCGAATATTTTCCTTTCCCTTTCAAGTATCTGAAGCCCTGTATATGCTGCACCAAGATCGCCAGAAACACAAATCAGATCATTGATACAGGCACCATTTCTGTAAACAAGCCTTTCCGCCGGAGCAAAGCCTACCGCTGTAATACTGACCATCATTCCCGTTATGGAGGAACTGGTATCTCCACCAACAAGATCAACACAATACCTTTCACATGCCAGTTTAACCCCGGCATAAAATTCTTCCAGCGCCTCAAGGGAAAACTTTTTTGATACCGCCAGTGATACGGTGATCTGAGACGGCCTGGCATTCATGGCATAAATATCCGATAAATTAACCACAACTGATTTATATCCAATGTGCTTTAATGGCGTGTACACAAGATTGAAATGGATCCCCTCTACCAGCAGGTCAGTTGTCAGAACAATGTCACCATTACTGGTACTGATAACCGCAGCATCATCACCAATTCCTTTTAAACTGGATTTATTTTGATTGACAAAATCTTTTGTCAGGTGATCGATAAGTTTGAATTCACCCAGTTCGGAAAGTTGTGTAAGCTTTCGTTTGCCATCCATATTGCTAAGTTATCCCGTTTAGATAAAAACAATGTAAAATTCATTATATTTTAAATAGTTTTAGTATCTTTGCATTTATTTAGAATTATTCTAAATAAGCTTTCTGTTACTCTTATCATAAATCTGTTCTGAAAGTTAAGCCTTTTCTGGCTATAAAATTAAGTTGCTGTTTTTCTGTAATTTAGATTTCAGAGCCGGTATCAGACCAGTATATTGAGATCATGGGATTTTAACATTGATTTAATTTCAAAGTCTCCATTCAGAACAAACTTTCATACAGAGTATCAGGAGAAAGTAATTAATTCGCTGCAGGTATTAAGATGAAAAACGATCAGGAAGAAATATTAAATAATTTCACCCAGTCTGATTATAAATTTGGCTTTTATACTGATATTGAAACAGATACGATCCCCAAGGGACTGAATGAAGAGACAATCCGCCTGATATCTGCAAGAAAGAATGAACCAGGGTGGATGCTTGATTGGAGACTTAAAGCCTATGCTCACTGGACCCGGATGAAGATGCCCAGGTGGGCTCATCTTAACATTCCTGATATTGATTACCAGGATATTATATATTATGCTGCACCAAAACAGAAAAAAGCTCCCGGCAATCTTGATGATATTGATCCTGAGTTGCGTGCAACTTTTGACAAGCTTGGAATTCCCCTTGATGAGCAAAAACGATTGTCGGGTGTTGCTGTGGATGCTGTAATGGACAGTATTTCTGTTAAAACCACATTCTCAGAAACACTTGCTGAGCTCGGAATTATTTTCTGTTCAATGAGTGAGGCAATTCAAAATCATCCTGATCTTATCAAGAAATACATTGGGAGCGTGGTACCCTATGCGGATAATTTCTTTGCAGCATTGAATTCGGCTGTTTTTAGTGATGGCTCTTTCTGTTTTATACCAAAAGGTGTAAGATGCCCCATGGAGCTGTCGACATACTTCAGAATTAATGCAGCTAATACCGGTCAGTTCGAAAGAACCCTTATAGTAGCTGAGGAAGAAAGTTATGTGAGCTATCTCGAGGGTTGTACAGCTCCTATGAGGGATGAGAACCAGCTGCATGCTGCAGTGGTTGAAATCGTGGCACTTGAGAAAGCAGAAGTTAAATATTCAACCGTACAAAACTGGTATCCCGGGAATAAGGAGGGCAAAGGAGGGGTCTACAATTTTGTTACCAAGAGAGGAATTTGTAAGGGAGATTATGCAAGAATCTCCTGGACACAGGTTGAAACCGGCTCTGCCATTACCTGGAAATATCCCAGCTGTATCCTGCGTGGTCATCACTCTACAGGTGAATTCTATTCTGTAGCTGTCACCAACAATCATCAGCAGGCCGATACCGGTACAAAGATGATACATATTGGTAAAAATACCACCAGTACCATTGTATCAAAAGGTATTTCAGCCGGGATGAGCCAGAACAGTTACCGTGGATTGGTGAAGATCATGAAAAATGCTGAAAATGCACGGAATTTTTCTCAATGCGATAGTCTCCTCCTGGGTGATAAATGCGGTGCGCATACTTTTCCGTATATTGAAACAGATAACAGTACGGCAATTGTAGAACACGAGGCAACAACATCCAAAATCAGTGAAGACCAGATCTTCTATTGCAACCAGAGAGGTATTGATACCGAAAATGCCGTCGGACTGATTGTAAATGGGTATACCCGGGAAGTACTTAACAAGCTACCCATGGAATTTGCGGTTGAAGCACAAAAACTGTTGCAGATAAGCCTGGAAGGTAGTGTCGGGTAATGGTTTCTGGTCCCGAAATGGTCGGAATCTTTGATTCCGTTACCATTT
>LJUQ01000212.1 GCA_001304505.1 Bacteroides sp. SM23_62_1 | reverse complement strand
GGGAGAAGTGGATTCCCAGGGACGATGGTGACCGGTTCGGTCCATATGAGGAAGTGTATCCCCTTGATCCCTGGAATTATGGCTTGCTTGAGTCGGCTATCGCAGATCCTGCAACAGGTTTTCAGTTTATTCAAACCCCTTCCGATCCGCTTCATCCATGGTCGGTTGAACATGCGCCAGTAGAAATAAAGACCTATGGCAAAATCATTCCCGACTGGAAATTATACCGTGAGATGCCCGGTCCTCTACCACACAGCCTGCCATTACAGCACCAGCAGGATGTTCAACCGGAAGAAATCACACTGATTCCCTATGGATGTACAAAACTCAGAATCACAGAATTCCCAGTTGTAAAGTGACGATTATTTAAACGTATCTATTGTGCTATTAAAGATGATAGTATTGACAATCAGAATTATATCATGCCGGACCAACGGCATGGCCTGATATAAAAATGGTACACTTAATAACATGCGTTATTGAATAGCACAACGTGTTAAAGATAATAAAATGTTATGGGTTGATACATACTTCTAAACCTGGAAATACATTCGAAGGAATTCTGAAAAACATGGGATTCTGTGAGGATTAAAAGTCCAATTACAGATACAGTTCACTTTCCACAAAACATATTAGGCTAATCCAAACCCACCATGAACAAACAACCAGCAACCAACAACCCTATACCCCCACCCAAACCCACCAGGAACCAAAAACCGAAAACCATATACCCCCACTCAAACCAACCAGGAACCGAGAACCGAAAACCGAGAACTATATACTCCCCACCCAAACCCTTCAGGAACAAACAACCAGCAACCGAAAACCGACAACCAACATTCCTTTTATTATCTTTGTGTAACTTTTGAATAATATGCGATGGCAAAAAAATCAAAATTGACAGGCGAAAACAGGCTGAATGATAAATACCGGCTGATCATTTATAATGACCAGACCTTTAAGGAAGTATGGTATCTGCGTTTATCAAAACTTAATTTCATTGCATTAATTATTTCAGTTTTTATACTTCTTTCTGCAGGTATTTATTCAGCAATTGCCTTTACCAGTATCCGTGAAACGATCCCCGGCTATCCTGATGATAGCGTCCGCAGGACTATCCTGATGAATGCCATGAGACTTGATTCCCTCGAAAACGAAATCAGGATGAGGGATAATTATTTCCGGAATCTGAATGCCATCATTTCGGGTGAGGAACCAGACGATGTGATGGCATCTGTTGATACATCTATCGAATATTCCAGTATTGATTTTACTAAATCGCTGGAAGATAGTATTTTAAGAATACAAATTGAGGAAGAGGAGCAATATAATCTTACAGTGATGGATGATGCCATTCCCTCATCAGGACTTGTAAGTATTCATTTTTTTGCTCCAATAAAAGGGCACATAACGAACTCATTTAATTCATATGAAAATCATTTTGGCACCGATATAGTTGCTGCACCAAATGAGGTGGTAAAAGCCACATTGGATGGCACTGTCATTATGGCTTCATGGACGGTAGAAACAGGTTATGTTATTGAGATTCAACATACCAACAATCTCATATCAATTTACAAACACAACGCGGAACTATTAAAAAGAGTTGGTAATCTTGTTAAAGCGGGAGATGCCATAGCAATAATTGGTAATTCCGGTGAGCTGACTACCGGTCCTCACCTTCATTTTGAATTGTGGTATAATGGTACACCAATAGATCCTGAAGAATACATTGTATTTTGATTCATCTACTCACCTGTGCTTACTATGAAAAAAAACATAGCGATACTTGGTTCAACAGGTTCGATTGGCACACAGGCACTTCAAGTTATTGAAAATCATCCTGATCTCTTCAGACTTCAAATCATAACTGCGGGAAGTAACGCCGAATTACTGATCAGACAGGCAATCCAGTTTCGTCCCGGGCATGTCGTTATAGCAGATGAGCAAAAATACTACCAGGTTTCCGAGAGTTTATCAAAATATGATATCTCCGTACATGCAGGCCAGGATGCGATCGAGCATATTGTGGAAAATGATTCAATTGACCTGGTCCTAACTGCCATGGTGGGTTTCTCAGGATTAAAGCCCACCCTTTCTGCGATTCGCTCGGGTAAGAATATTGCGTTGGCTAATAAAGAAACCCTTGTTGTTGCTGGAAATCTTATCAAGCAATTATCAAGTGCATATAAAATCAAAATTTATCCGGTTGATTCAGAACATTCAGCAATTTTTCAATGTATTGTTGGAGAAGAACTGAATCCTATTGAAAAAATATACCTCACAGCATCAGGGGGACCTTTCAGAGGTAGAACAAAGGAATTTCTTAAACGTGTAACCAGCAAAGAAGCATTGAAACATCCTAACTGGTTTATGGGTAATAAGATTACTATTGATTCTGCCACACTAATGAATAAAGGCCTGGAAGTAATAGAGGCAAAATGGCTGTTTAATCTGCATCCTGATCAGATCGACGTGATCGTTCACCCACAATCCATTATTCACTCAATTGTTCAGTTTGAAGATGGTTCCATGAAAGCGCAAATGGGTCTTCCTGATATGAAATTACCCATTCAATATGCACTGGGATTTCCGGAAAGAATAAAATCGGATTTTCCCCGATTCCGTTTTACTGATTACCCAAATCTGACATTTGAGGCTCCGGATTTAAAAAATTTTCGTAATCTTGCACTCGCTTATAATACACTTGAAAAAGGGGGAAATTCTCCCTGTATATTAAATGCTGCGAATGAGATTGCCGTGGATGCATTTTTAACAGGTCAGATTGGATTCCTCGATATATCCGATATCATTGAAAAAGCGTTGGATACCGGATATTTCATTGAGAAACCGGATTATGATGATTTAATTCAGACTGATATGGAGACAAGAAAAATCGCAGCTCAACTAGTTGCAGGATACAATCAGTAAATCTAAATTCCAACTTTACCAGTAAGTGCCATGAAAATCTTGATCCAGGCTTCCCAGTTGCTTTTAAGTTTATCCATACTGGTCATGCTGCATGAACTGGGTCATTTTCTTTTTGCCAGGCTGTTTAAAACCAGGGTGGAAAAATTTTATATTTTCTTTAATCCCTGGTTTGCATTGTTTAAAAGAAAGATAGGTGAAACAGAATTTGGAATAGGCTGGCTTCCCCTCGGCGGATATGTCAAAATCTCAGGGATGATCGATGAGTCACTCGATAAGGAACAGTTAAAACGACCACCACAACCCTGGGAATTCCGTTCAAAGCCTGCATGGCAACGTCTTTTTATCATGGTGGGCGGTGTACTTGTAAACTTCCTGCTTGCACTGTTTATCTTTGCTACAACCCTGTATATCTGGGGTGAACAATACCTTCCTACAAAAAATCTGAAATACGGAATTATGTGTGATTCCCTTGCATTGAGCATAGGACTGCAGAACGGTGATAAAATCATTTCTCTCGATAATCAAGAGGTGGAAAAATTCAATATGATTATCCCTGACATGATCATCAATAAAGCGAGTTCAATACAGGTGGAACGCAACGGCCAGATCCTCGACATACCCATTCCCGATGAGATTATTGCCCCTCTCCTCAAGAGCCCTGCATTTATTGAAACACGCATACCATTTTATGTGGATTATTTTCCAAAAAACTCTCCGGCTGAAGAGTCAGGAATCAAAAAAAACGACCAGATTGTTGGTTTGAATGAGAAAGATTTCTTCTTCTTTGATGAAATCTCAGCTGAACTGGCAAAATTTAAAAATCAACCCATTGACATAAAGGTGAAAAGAGATGGAGAAATATTGAATTTCCCTGTCAGGGTGAGTGATGAAGGTAAGATTGGAATTTATCCGGTTGGAGATTATGGAAGATTCTTTGAACTGGAAAAAATCGAATATTCATTTCTGGCTGCTGTCCCGGCCGGAATCAGCAAGGGATTCACCACCATGGTCAGCTACCTGAAACAATTGAAACTTCTTTTCCGGCCTAAAACAAAAGCATATGAATCGCTTGGTGGATTCCTCAAAATCGGAAGTTTCTTCCCGGATATCTGGGATTGGGAGAAATTCTGGAACCTCACCGCTCTGTTGTCTATTATCCTGGCTGTAATGAATATATTACCCATCCCGGCCCTTGATGGAGGCCACGTACTGTTTCTGACATATGAAATCATATCCGGCCGCAAACCAGGGGATAAATTCCTGGAATACGCCCAGATTGCCGGAATGATAATTCTTCTTGCACTGCTCCTGTATGCTAATGGGAATGATGTCATACAACTGTTCAGGAGATAAAAACCTTCCCATGACTGAAGTCGTGAACTTCAAGAATACCAGTTGACCATCCTATCAGAACTCTATTCTCCATGCTCCATGCTCCATACTATTTATATCAATAATTATTTGTAAATTTGTCTGATCTTTATAAAAAATATTAAAATGATAAACCTATTTATTTTACTTGGGATACCAGGACCATGGCAGGTAATTTTGATTGTTCTGGTTGTTTTACTCCTTTTTGGTGGAAGGAAAATTCCTGAACTTATGAAAGGGTTGGGGCAAGGTATGAAGGAATTTAAGAAAGCAACAAAAGAGGATAAAGGCGAACCTGAAGAAAAGAAAGAAATCGAAAAAGAATAACCGCACTCTCCCATTTATCCACTGTGAACCTGTCAGATGATTTGTATCCTGGAAGTAATGACAGGTTTTTTATTTCTATCAAATTTTTTATACAAACCCCGCAAAATCTGGTATGATGTTTGTTATTTTTTCCCTTCATATTATAACTACATACCTGACATGAGAAGAATTTCAATTTATCATACCATTATCCTTTTCATTCTGCTTGCAGCATGTTCAAATAATAAACAACCCCTTCTGCCAAAAGTTACAGGTAAACCCGGTGAAGTTCTTCTGGTTGTTGATCAGTATATCTGGGAATCAGAAATAGGAAATTTTCTAAATACAATGCTTACTCAGCCTTTTGAGGCAATCCCACAGGAAGAACCAATCTATGATCCTATCAGGATTTCTTCTTCAGCATTTAACAATATCTTTAAATCACACAGAAATATAATTCTCGCGAAGATTTCTTCCAGGAATAAAAAACCTCGCATCATTGTCCAGAGAGATATATGGGCAAAACCACAACTGGTGGTTAATATCATAGGGCCAAATGACTCAACAACTTTACAATATCTTGAAGAAAACCAGGATAAGCTGGTTTCTCTTCTCAACCAGGCTGAGATTAATCGTACAATAGAAAATTATAAAAAAAACCGTGCTAAAGGCATTGATGAAGCCCTTAAAACAAAACATCATCTGACAATTTCTGTTCCCATCGGTTACCAGATGGATGTGGATGCGGATAATTTCATCTGGATATCGCATGAACTTTCGGACCTTACACAGGGAATACTGATTTATTATTATGAGTATACCGATTCAAATACTTTTACTCCTGAATATCTTGTTCAAAAACGAAATGAATTTACCAGACGTTATGTGCCCGGCCCTGTTGACGGGTCTTATATGAAAACTGAAGACCTTTACCCTGTTGTATATAACCAATATAACAGAGATGATAAATATTATATCGAACTCAGGGGATTATGGAAACTAGAAAAGGCATTTATGGGTGGGCCGTATGTCAGTCTTACAACGCTGGATGAGAAAAGAAACAGGATTGTTACTGTTGATGGATTTGTCTATGCACCCAGTCTGAATAAAAGAAATTATGTCAGAGAGATCGAGGCTATCATCCATACCCTCACCATCACAGAATAATTGCATATCAACAGGAGTTCTTATCAAATATAATCCGCTTTTACTATCTTTGCACCATTCTGGAACAAATCCATCTTTTCAAAATGAATATCAGTCTTTTAAAAAAGATTCCTGATAATGAAGATCTCATTATCCTGGGAAAGCAGGATAGCCCTTTTGATATGTACCTTCAGAACAATGAAGAAAAGGGTTACCTGAGACATGCACTGGGTGATAAAAAAAAACAGATTATAATTAATCAGTATAAACGATGGATTTTCCTGCACATCATTGAAGAGAACAAGAAACCAGGTCACCAGGTTCTTGAGGAAATCAGAAAAGGTGGCAAAAAGTTACTCCAGGCTGTAAATGACAAAAAGATTAAACAGGTCTGTATCGTTGATCTTTCAGCCGATGCATCATATTTTTATGCCTTTATAGAAGGTATTGCATTGAGTAATTACCAGTTCCTGAAATATCTCACCAAAACAAGTGAAGAGGTAAACAGCCTGAACACCCTTCATATTTATTCAAATGTGCTGAAAAAGAAACAGGTAGAAGAACTGATTCATCTCATTCATGGTGTTTATCTGGCAAGAGATCTTGTGAACGAGCCCCTCTCATACTTAACAGCCCTTCAGCTATCAAAAGAAATTGAAAAGATAGGAAAGGATGCCGGATTTTCTGTTGAAGTATACCACAAGAAAAAAATAGAATCTTTGAGAATGGGTGGACTGCTGGCTGTCAATAAGGGAAGCATTGATCCCCCGACTTTTTCCATCCTTACCTGGAAACCGCAGAATGCTAAGAATAAGAAACCATATGTGCTGGTTGGTAAAGGTATTGTTTATGATACCGGGGGGCTAAGCCTGAAACCCACTTTCGAAAGCATGGATTATATGAAATGCGATATGGCAGGTGCAGCTGCAGTAGCAGGGGCTATATATATCCTTGCCAGGACTCACACACCGCTCTGGGTAGTTGGCCTGATACCCGCCACCGACAACAGGCCGGACGGGAATGCCTATGCCCCGGGGGATATCATTAGAATGTACGATGGCACAACGGTTGAAGTTCTGAATACAGATGCTGAAGGCCGGATGATCCTGGCAGATGCACTCAGCTGGGCAAAAAAGTACAATCCTGAACTGGTGATCGATATCGCCACACTCACCGGAGCCGCGCAGGCAGCAATCGGTAATTATGGCATTGTAGCTATGGGAAATGCCGGTAATGAAATCTTTGACATAATGAAATCCAGTGGAGAAGCTGTCTATGAAAGAATTGCCCATTTTCCTTTCTGGGATGATTATGCGGAATTACTAAAATCTGATATAGCAGATATTAAAAATGTCGGGGGCAAATATGCAGGGGCTATCACCGGCGGGAAATTCCTTGAACATTTCACCGATTATCCTTTTATCCATCTGGATATAGCCGGCCCTGCATATAATAAAATAAAAGACAGTTACAGGGGAAAAGGTGCCTCAGGAGTGGGTGTGAGATTGCTATTCAATTTCCTGAAACGCAGAGCATAAACAGATGAAATCAGATAAAATTAAAATAGGAATTACCCAGGGAGATATCAACGGGATTGGATATGAGATCATTATAAAAACATTGCTGGATAACAGGATTCTTGAAGCCTGTACACCCGTTGTATACGGATCGGCTAAAGTTGCTGCCTATCACCGGAAAACTTTGAATATTGGAGACTTCAGTTTGAATATCATCAAATCGCCCGATGATGCCAATCCTAAGCGTCCTAATATTATCAATTGTCTCAGCGATGATATCCGCGTTGAGCTCGGCAAATCTACTCCTGCTGCCGGAGAGGCATCCTATACTGCCCTCAAAAGAGCTGTGGATGATATGAAAGCAGGTAAACTCGATGCACTGGTTACAGCTCCTATCAGCAAACATAATATCCAGTCTGAAAAATTCAAATTTACAGGACATACCGAATTCCTTAAAGATTACTTTAATGTCAGTGATGTGCTGATGTTTATGACCAGTAATTTTGTAAAAATCGGCCTGGTTACCGTACACATTCCGCTCCAACAGATTCATGCCATATTATCTGAAGAAAAGATCATACAGAAGACCAAAATCATGAACCAATCGCTGATTGAAGATTTTGGTTTCAGGAAACCAAAAATAGCTGTCCTCGGAATTAACCCGCATGCCGGTGAGGAGGGCATGCTGGGAAGTGAAGAACAGGAAATAATCAAACCTGCAATCGAAAAACTGAAAAAGGAAGAATTGTTGGTATTTGGACCATTCTCTGCG
>LJUQ01000211.1 GCA_001304505.1 Bacteroides sp. SM23_62_1 | reverse complement strand
ATATTCAAATCCATAGTATTTATCCCATTCAAGCTGGGTGGTGTTCAGTTCAGGATTTGTAGATACAAGAAGGTGTATTGTTTTATGTGGTTTACACAGGTCAATATCCGTTTCATAACCAGTGGTATCAATACAGGTGATTTTGTAAATATACGCCTGGACCGTTGGGTCAGCAGTAGAGTCAACAAAAATACTCAGATTCTTATGATATACCGTTCCCATCAAGTCATAAATCCCTGCTGCCTTACTTTCCCGATAGACATTGAATGTATCAACTGGTGCTTTTGAGTTTTTCTCCCAGATGATAAGGTTGTGGCCTGTTAGTGGATCAACGGTAACCATGCAGATTTGTGGTGCAAGGAATATTGGAACCGGATCAGATTCGACTGAATTACAACTATTTGAAACAACACAGGAATAATATCCTTCATATGACGAATCGGTTGGAACAAAATGATATTCAGGAAGATACTCACCAGATAATAGCTGGCCATCTTTTTTCCACTGATAGACAATATTTGATCCTTCAGCATATGTCTTAATAATTACTTCTTTTCCTGTTTCAACCCAGGATTCTCTTTCCAGAATATGCACTTTTGGCAGTATTTTTACAAAAACTGTAGTGGCTTCTGAAACAGTTGGACCATAGGAATTTGAAATGATACACCGGTAATTACCTTCTTGATTGAATGTTACAGGATCTATAATATATTCGGGCTGGTTTGCTCCCGGTATATCATAACCATCTTTTTGCCATTGATAATTCGCTGTGTCGTTTGCTACTACCTTCAGATTTACCTGTTCCCCTTCACAAAATGAACCGCCTGTTGGCTGGCTTATAATAGTTAATTTATTTCCCTGGTGCTCAAATGCGCCGATATCGATGAGGTCTGCATTTATTCTGGCCTTACCATTTAAATCATAATCAGGAATATCCACATCAGTGATCAACAGGGTACCATTGTTAATGGCAGGAGAAAAGGAATTAACACTCCAGTCACTCAAGTATGCATTACTATCAAATCCAACAGTGAACAAGGGATCTGTAAACAATGGATCTGCAAATGATACATTCTCATAATTTTTAATAAAGCCCTGTGTGATGTATTGTGGGTCTATACCACCCTGGATGATACAATTGTGGATACTTAATTCAGTAACACCCGGTGTAACTGTATTAATGCTGATAGGACCGTTATTCCAAATGAGATTATTAAACAAACTTACCCTGGAGGCTTTTAACTCGAGACTTGAGGAAGCATTATTCACAATAGTATTATTGACAAGTATTGCATATTCGGCCGAAACGAAACTGATTGCATTGCTCTGGTTATTTGAGATAAGGCAATTAATGAATACAGGACTTCCATCTGATATCAAAACTCCAATACCTTTATTATTAATAATTCTGCAATTCTCAAATCGTGGATCGGAATGTTTAGCTATTATTCCACCCCAGTTATTTTCTGTGATTCTTGTATTAATAATCGTTGGAGAAGAGCTTTCCATAAAGATTCCACCTGCTGTATCAATCCCGCATGTATTATTAGTTATTATACAACCTTCAATATGTGCATCCGCATGATCAAGGTAAATACCAGCTCCGGATTTTGCATGATTATTTCGGATTATTGTATTAATGATTACCGGATCTCCGTATATACAATAGATGGCTCCCCCATTATTATTAAATGCACACTTTTCAATTATGGTATTTTCAATCCTCAGATTTGAGAAGTGATTGAGTATGATAGCAGGCTTTGTCTTAATATGTCTGAAAACACAATATTCGAAAACAGATGAATCCAGGTTATTCATGTTACCGTCAGGCGGAGGCGACTGATCGTTTCTAAACTGGATCCCGGCCCAACTTCCATCGGTTGATCCTAAATCAGAATAATTCAGGCTGTCTTTTACATCGAAAAATATTGTATCTGTTATAGTTCCTTGTGCACGTATAGTCCCAAGGACAAAAAAATTAAAATTTTCCGGGATAATAATTTTTGCACCCGGACTGATAGTTATTTTCACACCGTAGTCAATCCACATCTGTGGTGGATCCTGGTTTGCTATTATTATAGTATCAGCTATCCAGTTATGACTGCCAAAACTAATAAGTTGATCGTCTATAATAATAGTACCAATCCTTTTTTCAAGGGCACCCATATCAATTTGGCCATTATGTATCCGGTCTTTACCCTCTGCATCAACCATGGTTATATCAAAACCGGGTATTTCCATAGTCCCCGTGTTTATACATGGTGAACTCTCCTGAAGGTTCCAGTTGGCATTTAATGCATCCGGCTGAATCCCTGCTGATAAAGTAGGACTCTGAAATAAAGGATCCGTTTCCAGGTTATTTTCGTAGATGCCGTTATATGCAGCGTGAGGGTGGAGGATTCCGCTTATACCATCCTGAAGGGTAGTAAAATAAAAATCAGGACTCGAAAAATTATCATCCCAGAGAATTTGCGATCCTTGATTTCCCCAAATAATGGAATTATAGAAAGCAGTTTTTGAATTTCTACAATAAACTCCCATAAAAAGATTTTTGCTAATGGTACTGTTTATAATCATGACTTCTGAATCTCTGATGTATAATCCACCTCCATCATTCTCTGCCCTGTTATTACAAATAATATTATCATGTATAACAAGATCCGATTTTAACATATATACACCGCCACCATATCCAGTATAATTATTGATTAAAATATTATTATTGATGATTGAGTTATGTGTGTTATCCATTTTAATCGCTCCTCCTTTCGAAGAAAAACCTCCAGAATTATTATATATCTGATTAGAGCTAATTCGAATATCTTCTCCATCATAACTGGTAATTGGACCTCCTTCTGATCCGGAATAATTATCTTTAATTATATTGTTATCTATTTGCATTCCTTTACATCCATCCATATAGATAGCACCTCCTGAAAGATCTGCATAATTCAATGAAATTTCATTTTGGCTGATCACGGTTTCGTAGGCATTTTCACATTTAATTGCTGATCCGTGAATTTCATTTATCAGGCAATTTTTAATCGATACCCTGCTGTTTGATTTGGGAATATGAATAGCGTTCAAAGAACAATTCCTGATAATAGAGCTATCAATTGCAACATAATGATAGTCACCTATATAAATACCAACTGTTGCATATGATATCCTGCAGTATTTAATATTTATCGTATCTTTCAGCACATCGGTATCTTCCAGCCGGATCCCCTTCCATTTACCTGTGGTATCTTCATAATTACTATAATCTGTTGAGTCATTAATGGTAAATATTATGCTGTCCCCGGGATTACCACTGGCCAATAAAATACCTCTGACATTGATTTCATAATATCCCCGGATTTCCACATAAGTGCCTGGATTAATTATTAGTGTTACATCATTTAATACATTAATATCACCTGTCACTTTCACGGTATCGGCAGACCAGGTGGTGTCGGCTGTAATATCGCCACTAACTGTTATCGTCTGAGCTGAAAGTATAAAGGGTTCCAGAATGAGAAAAACAATAACGATGATACACAGGTTTGGGAAGACTGGATTTTTCATGGAATATACATGTAGGGGTTGATAATGCGATCAATTTAGAAAAATTTAATAAAACAGGCATGAATTTTTTAATAAATGTTATGTATCGTAAATCGTGCCTGACCGGCAGGCAGGCGGCAGAACTATCCCCGATTGGCAATCGGGATTAACTATTTTCACCTTTTGTTATTCACTGCCGGTTAGCAACCGGCAGAACTCAGCACTCTTCCTTAGCCTTTGCCTCAGCCTTAGCCTTCCTACTTAACCGACAACATACAACCGACAATGGATAATTATGGTTATTATTCTACAATGATCTTACCCCTGTAAATCTCTGGTCCTCTTAATTCAATAAAATAAAAGCCTTCTTTCAGATTTTCCCTTTCCAGGACAAATTCCGATGTGGTAATATCATTAACCACTCTGACTGTTTTGCCTGAGAGATCCATTATGTGAAGTGTGTAAAAGAGTCCTTCTGGATTATTGAATGTAAGAATTGCGGTTTCGTTGAACAGATTGGGATGGATCAACAGGTTTTCATTAATTAATAGAGATTCAAATATACCCGTCTGGAGCCTGTTATCTTCCATATTCGACATGGAATGGCTGTAAGGTCCGGATTCAGCTTTTTTACTGGCAGATCCTACAGGGTAGCATGGTTCGGGGCGGAGGGCAGCAATACGGTAATATTTTATTCCTGTACCCGGATCGGGATCGCTCCAGGTGGAGGTACTGCTCGACGTGGCATCGATGCTCAGAAAGTTGGTTGTTGTATCACTTCTTAGAATTTCATAAGTTCCATATTCAAATCCTACGTAACGATCCCAGTCAAGCTGTGTGGCTTTTGTTTCAGGGTTGGTGGTAACAAGAAGATGAATGGTTTTATGGGTCTTACAAAGATCCATATCTGTCTCATAACCTGAAGTATCAACCGCAGTAATTTTATACAGGTATGCCCTGCTTGTCGGATCAGCAGTAGTATCATTATAAATACTGAGGTTATCATAAGGGACAGTGGTAAGCAAATCATATATCCCTGCATAATTACTTTCGCGGTAGATATCATAATCAGTGATTGGTGCGATGGAATTCTTTTCCCAGACAACAAGGTTATTCCCTGTCATAGGATCAACGGTAACCATACAAATCTGCGGAGCCATGTAAATAACAATGGGATCGGTCATAACTTCACTGCAGGCATTAGACACAACACAATGGTAAACTCCTTCATCATCAAATGTTGGAGTCTCCAGATTAAGCTCCGGTAAATTCTCACTCTGCAACTGAACACTATCTTTTAACCACTGGTAAGAAATGGGAGCAGTACCATCCACCGTCATCCTGAGTTTTAATGGTTTGTTCATGTCCACCCATTGACTTTCCGGTTCAATCAGGATTTTGGGATGTGTTTTAACAACCAGGAAGACATTGTTGCTTTGAACGGGTCCATAACCATTTGTTACCATGCAATAATAATTTGCCTCATCAACCAGTCCGGCCGGATTAATTGTCAGGATCGAATCAACTGCTCCGGCAATAGAATCATTATTTTTATACCATTGATAGGTTGCCGTTCCATTCACCTGTATTGTGAAACTGGTACTGTCACCCACACATAAGATTTTATTTGCCGGTTGCTTTATGATCGCAATAGGATATGATTGATTTTCATATGCACCAATATCCACCCTGTTATAGTGGATGCGTCTGTTTCCTGCAATATCTGTTGGCGGCAGATTTAAGCCGGTTGTATCAATAGTGCCCCTGTTTATATTGGGAGACAAATCTGTCAGTGACCAGTCTGCATGTAAAGCATCATATTCCAGTCCTGCCCCTGATGTCGGATTTTTAAAGAACGGAGGAGTGTCAATAATACCAATATGGATGCCCTGGTGCTCCCCCCATGGGTGGCTTATCCCTCTTATTCCGCCTTCTATGTTGTTGTAATAATAATCATTATCCGGGAAGGTCCTGCATTGCTGGATATTGTCTGCTGATCCGTCACGGTTACCATAAATGATAGAATTATAAATTACAGGTGAACAGGCCCATATCCCAATTCCGGGGCCTAAAGGACTAAAATTATTACATACAGTGTTGTTTGAAAATTTTGCATTGGACTGAAGAAATTGGATACCTCCGCCTGAATGACCGCCATAATTATTACACATAATATTATTCTGGATAACAGGATTGGAATTCTCAAGATTAATTCCACCACCATTTCCCCCAATACTTTTGTTATTAATTATAATATTATTCAAAATCATGGGATTGGAACTACCCTTACAATTGATACCAGCACCACAATCCATTGCCATGTTTTTATATATTATGTTATTAGTAATGACCGGATCTGAAAACATATCCAGACTGATACCCCCATCCCATAAACCCTGGCTGTATTGTATTGTGCACCGGTCAATTACCAGGTTAGAGAAATATCTGACTTTAATGGCACCGCCCTGGATGAATTCAGGCATCCAGAAAGGATTATGACCCTTGGCATACTCAAGGATACAATACCATACCAGCCTCCCAGTGTTGTATCTGTATCTGAGAATCCGGTTGTATCGTGGATGCTGAATGTGATTGGTGATTGTTCCGTACCGATGGCCTTCAGGGTACCCTGAACATCAAGTTTGTAATTACCCTGAAATTCGATATAACAACCCGGTGAAATATCGAGGACTATACTGTCTTTAATGTATATATCACCTCCAATCCTGACTGTATCTGCAATCCATCGTGTATTGGTAGCTATGGTAGTATCACCGGTTGATATTTCTGGAATATGTGCTTCATACGCGCCGATATCAATGATCCCATGCTTGATTCTTGGATTTCCCCAGCTGTCTGTAGCTGATATCAAAATGTTCTCTACTGAATTGTTTCCGCTATTTATGGCAGCAGAAGAATCATCGAGGGACCAATCTGCGGTTAAAGCATCATAATCAATTCCAATGCTATCGGGAGCGTTTCTGAAAAGAGGATTTTTATCAATGGTTTCCGAGAAAACTCCGTTAAAGGTAACGCCCGGCACCAGGCTAAAACCTTCCAATCCTTTCTGAATGATACAATTATAAAAATTGGGTTGGGATGTAACAGTATTAATGATAAGCTGGTTGAACTCAGCAGTACTTCCCGGTCCACCGATTCTTCCGGTGTTTCCCCATAGTATATTATTCCTGAAATCTGAATTACATATACCATGGAAAGAAATACCCCCACCCGTATCTTCAGCATCATTAAAACAAATGGTATTATTATATACATCCGGCCATGCTGCGTTTATGTATAGCTCACCACCCATGTTTGCCGTATTATTGGCAATGATATTACCTTCAAGTATTTCATAAGATTCAGATAAATAAATTGCGCCTCCGTATGAAACAGCTCTGTTATTATAAAAATGATTGTTAACAAGGGAAACACTGGTATTATTCAGATAGAGTGCTCCACCATCACCAAGGCAAGGTTATTATAAAATGTATTATCAATGAAGGTCCCGTCTGCAATACCCTGTTGCTTAATATAAATGGCTCCTCCCCACTGTGCAATATTGTGTTCGAACAGACAGTTGCTAATTTCAGGACAGGCATTGATTGTAGCATAAATTGCACCACCCGCTTCATTAGACAGGTTGTTTCTGAACACACAATGATTGATGTTAATGTTATCGTACCAGACTATCATCAGTGCTCCGCCCTGCCAATCAGGATATTCTCCGATTGCTTTGCTATATTCGAATATGCAATATTCAAAATCTGATGTATTGCCTTGAATCTCACCCAGGGGATAACCATTATATAATATTCCACGCCAGTATCCTGAATCGGATTCATGATTTGAAAAACCTGTTGTATCCTTTACCGTGAAGAGAATGATGCTGTCAGAATTGCCAATGGCATCCAGAGTCCCTTTAACACTTATTTCATATGGACCCTGAAATTGCACAACTACTCCTGGTTTAATTGTCAAAGTAACCAGGGGATTGATACTTATATCCCCTGTTACTTTTACCGTATCTGCATTCCATACAGTATCATTTTGAATTTCACCGGATACTTCAATAGTAGTTTGAGCTGATAAATAATTAATTGTGAATGAAAAGAATAAGATTACAATTAAAACTTGTAACGGGAGTTTAAGATTTTTCATGATAGGAATTATTGAAATTTATTTATGAAATTGTTGCAATGAAGATCATGATACTCTGAAATGTTGAATAAATACATAGTCAAAAGAAGAATCACAAAGAATAATTATGAAATAAAGGTATTCAAATTAGATGTGAATTTCAAGTAATTAAGGATTAATCAGATGTCTGTCTCCTCAGCGAAGGCAGGAGCCTAAGCCTTCTTTTACCCTATACTTTGAATGCTGCACGATGCATTCAAAGAGTCCGGTTAGAAACCGGACTTTTCAATATCACCCTATCGTAGATGGGATTGCCGGTTGAAAACCCTGCCTGCCTTTAGATTTACTTTTTTTATTGTTAATAAAAAAGAAAATCAAGTATTAAGTATAAATAGTTGATTTTCTTTTATTTGTTGAGAAAGTTA
>LJUQ01000210.1 GCA_001304505.1 Bacteroides sp. SM23_62_1 | reverse complement strand
CGCCTGCAATCTGGTCGTTCCATTCCTGTCCGAAGGTAGGGAGTCCACGACGATTGGGAGCAACAATGACATAATCATTGGCAGCCATGATCTGAAAGTTCCAGCGGAATGAAAAAAACTGGCTGACAGCACTCTGCGGTCCTCCCTGGCAATATAATAAGGCAGGATATTGTTTTGCAGGGTCAAAGGAGGGAGGATAAATGATCCAGACAAGCATTTCCTTTTTATCAGTGGTTGCCATCCACCTTTCTTCCACACGAGCCATTTCAATATTGTCATAAATATTTTTATTCGTGAATGACAGTTGTGTTTCTTCACCCGAGATCGGATCAATTTTAAATATTTCATTCGCCATTGACATAGACATTTTTGTGCCAATCATTGTTCCATTCCGGAAAGAGAGGGAGGTGTAATCGTGTACTCCATTGGTAATCTGATTAATATCGTTTGTCTCCAGGTCCACTTTGTAGACCTGGTACGTAGCGTGTATTCCACTGATAAAATAAATTGCAAGATTATCGTCTATCCAAACAAAATTTGCTGCATTCTGATCAAACTTTTCGGTCAGGCATGTTTTTGTACCGGAATCAAGGTCCATGATAAACAATCTTTCTTTATCGGCTTCATAACCCGGTGTTTCCATACTCTGCCAGGCAATCATTTTCCCGTTATTGGAGAATACAGGATATTTATCATAACCGGGCATTCCCTTTGTCAGATTTTCAGTAGTCCCTGTCGCGAGGTCGTACAGGTATATATCTGAATTTGTGCTTACCGCATATTCTTTACCTTTCATTTTCTTGCAGGTATAGGCGATAGCAGCACCATCAGGACTCCAGGTTATTTCAGAGGCGTCAAAGAATGGGGAGAGGGGTGAATCCCAGGGTTCTTCTTCCATGATATCCCTTGCCGGGTCCATTTTACCATCCGTTATGGATGCAATGAAAATATGGCTGTATTTATAATCATGCCAGTCATTCCAGTGCCGATACATCAGGTCATCAATGATCCGGGCACTGGCAAGGGGAAGATCAGGGTATATCTCTGCCGTTGTTTTATCGATTTTTATATCGGCAGTGAAAAGGATGTTTTTACCATCGGGAGAATATTCAAAACTATTGATATCATTTGTGAAATTCGAAACCTGTACTGCACCCAATCCGTCAGGATTCATTTCCCATAACTGGAAAGTCCCTGATTCAGCCGACAGGTATCCGATTTTGTCCCCCGACGGTTTCCATCGTGGATTGAGATATTTAGATTTACCATCTGTTATTTTGACTGCATCCCCACCCTCCGAAGAGACCTTATAGATATCTGTAATACTCTTATTTGTGCCTGCATCATAGCGGGTGACATTATAGATCACGGACAGTCCATCAGGGGAGAGCTGTGCATCGGCCACTCTGCCGAATTTACAGAGGATCTCGGGGGTTAGTCTTCCGTTCTGGATCTCTTCTTCTGTTAATGTCCCGGTAAAATCAGGTTGTTCAGTTACAGGCTGTTCTTTACAGGAAAAGAACAGGAAAATCAGGAGCACTATTCCTGAGAGGATTGATTTTTTCATGATGGATTGTATTAAGGTGGTGTACTATAAATACACCTGCGTAATGCCTGTGGTAATGTCCTCCTGTTTTCCCCGGGCTAAAACCCGGGATATATCCTGCTTATCTGTTGGTTACCGGCCTAAAGCCCGCGATTATGTCTACCTGATGCCTGAAACAGAAATCCCCGCTCCCTGCTCTCTGCTCAATACTCCATGCTCTATGCTCCATGCTCCATGCTCCATGCTCCATGCTCCATGCTCTATGCTCTATGCTCCATGCTCTCTGCTCCCTGCTCCCTGCTACTTCTGATATGCTTCCAGAATTTTTGTTTCGAGCTCTTCTGCAAGTTCGGGATTATCTTTCAGCAGTTGTTTCACTGCATCTCTTCCCTGTCCGAGTTTTGTGTCTCCATAACTGAACCATGAACCACTTTTCTTGATAAGTTCCAGGTCGACAGCGAGATCAATCAGTTCACCGGTCCTGGATATTCCCTCCCCGTAAATAATATCAAACTCAGCTTTTCTGAAGGGGGGAGCAACTTTGTTTTTGACGATTTTGACTTTCGTCCGGCTGCCCAGCACCTCCTCTCCCTCTTTGATCTGGTTGAGTTTCCTGATATCGACCCGGACAGAAGCATAAAACTTAAGTGCATTTCCACCGGTGGTTGTCTCAGGATTTCCAAACATAACACCAATTTTTTCCCGGAGCTGATTAATAAAGATGCAGCAGGTATTGGTCTTGCTAATATTGGCTGTCAGCTTCCGGAGAGCCTGGGACATCAGCCGGGCCTGGAGCCCCATCTTTGAATCCCCCATTTCTCCCTCAATCTCAGCCTTGGGCGTCAGGGCAGCAACAGAATCAATGACGATAATATCAATGGCGCCTGACCTGATGAGATGATCGGTAATCTCCAGAGCCTGTTCACCGTTATCCGGTTGGGAAATAAGAAGATTCTCGATATCAATCCCCAGTTTTTCTGCATAGAATCTGTCGAAGGCATGCTCGGCATCAACAAATGCTGCAATACCTCCATTTTTCTGTGCTTCTGCAATAGCGTGGAGAGCCAGTGTTGTTTTTCCTGATGCTTCAGGGCCAAAGATTTCGATGACCCTTCCCCGGGGATATCCTTTTACTCCCAGTGCCAGATTTAGCGAAATCGATCCGGAATCGATCACATTAACATCGACAATAGCAGTATCGCCCATTTTCATGATCGTGCCTTTACCATATCCTTTTTCGATCTTGTCGAGGGTCAGCTCCAGGGCTTTAAGTTTTTCCTGGCGGATCTTGTTTTCGTTTGATTCAGCGTTCATGGCTTTAGATTGGTTATGTTGTATATCGGTCAATCCCCCGGGCAGAAGCCCGGGATTATGTCCCTGTTTGTCTGATGCACCTGGAGCTAAAATCTGGTATTATGCCCCTGCATGTTTGATGCTCCCTGAATACCACAGCCCAGGATAAAAACCATGGAGTCTGTAGATCCCGTATGCAATATGCTCCATGCCCTCTGCTCTCTGCACCATACCCCCTGCTCCCTGCTCCATGCTCCATGCTCCCTGCTCTCTGCTCTCTGCTCCATGCTCCCTGCTACTTCAAAGCTTCCAGGATCTGTTCCGTATGTTTTTTAGTATCAACCTTATCAAAAATCTTTAAAATTTTCCCATCCTCATCGATCACAAATGTTTTTCTCAGGACTCCTTCGTATTCTTTTCCGTACATCGTTTTTTTCCCCCATGCTCCATAGGCTTTGAGTATGTTTTTGTCAGTATCGGCAATGAGATTAAAAGGGAGATTATATTTATCTTTAAACTTCTGATGCGATTTTTCACTATCGGCACTTACACCGATCACCTCAAAACCTTTACCGGTTAATCCTGTATAATGATCCCTCAGGTTGCATGCTTCTGCAGTGCAACCGGGTGTATCATCCTTGGGGTAAAAATAAAGTATGACTTTTTTCCCTGCCATGCTGTTCAGTGAAATTTCTTTACCATTCTGATCTGTTCCTGTAAATTTCGGAGCAATATCTCCTTCCTTCAAATTTGCCATTTAAATTCCTCCTTTCGTTAGTTGTAAAATTACAAAGATTAAGCTAATAATAATGTGTTGTGTTATTAAAATGCTGGCACTGATAATCTGATAAAAAAGATAATCATGATACCTGCAATATTGTGTTTAAACCTTCTTAATTAATAACTTATGATACCTGTTGCCGGGTATTTTTTATCATCAGTCGTCACCTTCGGTTCAGGCCTGGCGATTAATATTCTGTTGATTTCCAGTAATATATTTTATTCACAATTTTTAATTAACTTGTTAACCTTTTGTGCTGTTGAATTAATTAAATAACTGAATGATAGTATATTTTTTAAAGAGCTTTACGTTGGTTTGTCTCTGCAAAAAAAAATGGGTCAATTGATCTGGTTATATAACATAACAGGGATAATCTTTTCTGATTATTTATGACAGAATCACTCAATTATCGTATTTTAAAAACAACTTTTTTTTCATAATGTTCAAAAAAAAATCAAAAATCCTGGTAATCCTGTACATGCTGGGATTATGGTTGGTCTTTGACAGTATCTGTGCTCAGGATAGTATAAGAATTGTTCCGGATAGCATGATATCCGTGCCTGCAAGTGTGGAAGAACCTGGCAGTACACCCACCTTTATAATTGATTCGCTTTTTAATTCCTTGCTTGATAATGCGATGGATCTTCAGCATACTGTTGATTCGATGGATGAATTATCGTTTGAATACCGAAAGCAAATAATGTATACAGATGATACTTATGAAAAGATTAAGATGCAGCGTCAGGTGGTACAACTTGAAGAGGAAATGAAGATTCTGCAGGCCAGGGTTGACAGTCTGTTCCTGGTACTGGATCAGATAAGCGGGCCTGAACCGGCGGATCCTAAGAATAAATTACTGGTACTTGATACAGTAATCGAGGGAATCAAAGTGTACCATTACAATCTTGAGGAATTCAAGAAATCCCGGGAGCAGATGGAAAGTATGGATTATACGGAAGAAGATACAATCAGCCCTGATCTGGAATCAACTGGAGTTAATCATTTTGCTATTGAGAAGCGTTCACCTTACTCTCCTGATAATACTTTCGAATATGATTTCCAGGTTCCAGCCGGGGTTTTTTATCGTATTCAGCTTGCTGCCTTCAGCCAGGAAATTGAGTATAATCATTTTGGTGGTATCAGCCCAATCACGACAGAATCGATTAATAACAAGCAGATCATCAGGTATTTTGCTGGTAAGTTTACACATTATGCGGAAGCCGAATCTGCCTGTAACAGGATCCGTTCAGCCGGGTTCAGGGATGCTTTTATTGTGGGTTATTTTAACGGTCAGCGGATGTCTGTAGAACGGGTACGGGAGTATGAAAAGATCCGGTAATAAGGGCAGGATGGGCTTGATTGGTGAATCAGGTTATTTGTATATTGGTGTATTGGTATATTCGTGTGCATGGGTCTGGGTGGGAATCTTGTCATCTATTATGAGTGCGAAAAGATTTAGCTGATAAAGAAATTAATTTCATGGGGCTGTATTAAAAGTCCTTTGTGATCCTTTGAGTAAACCCATATGTACCTTTGTAGTTAATAAAACTAATTAATCAAAGTTGCTAGTTACAAGTTACAGGTTGCAAGTTAATATGTTACAAATCAGAGCATTAATTGAATATAAATTGATTTTCGCCATTATTTGTAATTAACATATTTTATTGCAACAAACTGATATTTAATAACTTGTAACTTGCAACCTGCAACTAGCAACTTGAGTTAATTAAACAACAAAAGATCACAAGGTACAATATATAAGATATGAAATCGGTAATTAATTAATCTTAAATCAATTCAGGATCAGACTGCTTATGCATACAAACTGGGATTATAAACAGTATAATAACGTACATGATAATACAGATTCCAAATTAGTATCATCCCTGAATATTTTTCTTACTTTTGTTCATATATTTTAATAGTCATGGCAGATAAGAACGGTAACCGTGAATCACCATTCTTCGATGAACAGAATGATGTGCTGGGGCAGGAGGAAAACTCCCTCATTTTGCACAATGATGATGTACACACCTTCGATTATGTCATCGATTGCCTGATTGATGTTTGTGAGCATAATACTGTCCAGGCTGAACAGTGTACATATCTTGTTCATTATAAGGGCAAATGTGAGGTAAGGAAGGGGTCATTTGACTATCTGAAACCTATGAAACAGGGTCTTATTGACAGGGGACTGAATGCCACGATTGATTGATCTTTCATAAATTTTCAAACAGATGTCAATTCTTGCCATTATCCTGTTAATCTTCCTTGGAATATTGTTATTCCTCGTTGAATTTTTCCTTATACCGGGAGTTACTATCGCCGGTATAGGAGGTGCGATACTAATGGGTGTAGCCGTATTTATGGCTTACAAAACACATGGTGCCACAGTGGGCAATTACACATTGCTTACCACTTTATTGCTTACTATTATAACACTGGTTTTTGCCCTTCGTGCCAAAACCTGGAGGCGACTGATGTTGAGCAGGAACATCGACGGAAAATTCGAAGTTGGACTGGAGGAGCAAAAGATTAAGGTGGGAGATACAGGTGTATCCATAACCCGTTTAAATCCCATCGGGAAAGTGATGGTCAATGGGATCACAGTTGAAGCAAAATCGATAAAAGGATTTGTTAACCAGGAAACAAAGATTGAGGTCGTAAAAGTCCTCACTACACAAGTCATTGTTAAACCTATAAATAGCGAATAAAATGGAAAACTCAGGAGTTTTTATATACATTGTGATCATTGTTGGTGCCCTTATCGGGCTATGGTTGATTTTTTACCTGATCCCGGTGGGATTATGGTTTTCGGCATTGATCTCCGGTGTCCGCATTTCACTATTGCAGCTGATCCTGATGCGCTGGAGGAAGGTACCGCCGAATATTATTGTCCGCTCCATGATTGAGGCTCATAAAGCCGGATTAGGAGATATCAAACGGGATGATATGGAGGCTCATTACCTTGCCGGCGGGCATGTTGAAAAGGTGATCCATGCACTTGTTTCGGCGAACAAGGCCAATATCGACCTGACATTCAAGATGGCTACTGCCATTGACCTTGCCGGGCGTGATGTCTTTGAAGCCGTACAGATGTCGGTCAATCCAAAGATCATTGATACACCAGCCGTAGCTGCTGTTGCCAAAGATGGTATCCAGCTGATTGCCAAGGCCCGTGTAACAGTACGTGCCAACATCCGTCAGCTTGTTGGCGGTGCTGGAGAAGAAACTGTACTGGCAAGGGTAGGTGAGGGGATTGTTTCCTCTATCGGTTCAGCAAATTCACACAAGGCTGTCCTTGAAAATCCTGATTCCATATCCAAAGTAGTACTCGGAAAAGGATTGGATGCAGGAACTGCATTTGAAATACTGTCTATCGATATTGCCGATGTTGATATCGGCAAAAATATTGGAGCCCAGCTCCAGATGGACCAGGCAGAGGCGGATAAGAACATTGCCCAGGCAAAGGCTGAAGAAAGAAGAGCCATGGCTGTGGCACTGGAACAGGAAATGATAGCCAAAGCCCAGGAAGCACGTGCAAAAGTTATCGAAGCTGAGGTGGAAATCCCACTCGCTATGGCTGATGCTTTCCGGGAGGGAAACCTTGGAATTATGGATTATTACAAATTTAGGAATATCCAGGCCGACACAGATATGAGAAATTCAATATCAAAGTCAACCGGGCCTCAGGATAAGAAGAAGAAATAGAATGGTTCTTGGTTCCCGGTGAGTGTGGGTGGGGATAATGAGCCTGCTGGATGGTTCGGTTCTTGATAGTACCACTCATCCGATGACTCGTTGTCATCGGATGAGTGGTATTTTTCTGTACTGTTTGAGCATTCTCCCGGACCCTCTGTCACTATGCCCCATGGTTCCCACGATTGAAATAGCGGGTTTTAAAGTGGTACGTTTCATTCCACGGGCTAAAGCCCGGGATTACCTTGCTCCCTTTCTCACTCCCTCGCCCTTTCACTTCTTCGCCCCTCGCTCCCTCGCTCCTTTGCCCCTCGCTCCTTGGCTCCTTCGCTCCTTCACTTTTAATAACTTGTTATTTAAAATCCCTGATCATCTAAATATTCGGATTATTTTTTATCTATATTGCGGCTGAATATATAGGCCGGGAAATTGAATAAGTCAATCACTGCCGCTGTTATTGTTGCCCACCCTGATGATGAAACGCTCTGGGCCGGTGGAACTGTTCTTGCACATCCATTATGGGATTGGTATATTATCACCCTTTGCAGAAAAAGCGATCCTGACCGTGCCCCTAAGTTTTACCGTGTACTGGAGATTCTGGGAGCAGAAGGAATTTATGGCATCAAAAAAAAATCTTTGTCCGTGAACTCCGGACCTTTGCTTATGAAGATGGGGGGAAAGCCTATTTCCCAAGACCCATAAAAAACGCAGACATTTTTACTGAGTTACCGGAGCAGATCTGGCACACAAAGTATCAAATCATAACTGAAACATATGGCTTCACGGCGGACAGCTTTGAAGCACAAACCACGCCACGCGCCGAGGCATTCTGGCAGTTCAGAAGCCCTGAGCCGGCATGGCAATGGCTTAATAAAGGAGGAATTAAACAATGAAAGTACTAGTATTATATGATTATCCGCCCAATCCTGCGGGTTTATCCACCCAGGGTGATCTCCTGTACAGGGCCCTGCAGATGATGGGTGTTGATGTATTCGCAGTCCATTTTGAATCACCGCAGGAAAAGGAGTGGTATTACCGGTGGTTCGAACCTGATGTGGTTGTCGGTGTCGGTTACTGGGGGCATATCCAGCACCTGGTCCTTCATCCCCAACGATATGGTGTACTCCCCGTACCATGGCTCGTTGCAGATGGATATGTTGCAGCTTATCATGAGATCCTGAATTCTCTACCCCTGATCCTGGTGACATCCACCTGGGTTAAGGAAATGTACATCCGTGACGGAATAGATGGTGATAAAATTGAGGTATTACCGGTAGGATGTGATACGGATTCATTTTTACCAAGGGAGATGAAAGATCCCAAAATTTCTGCCGTCCGTGAGTCACTTGGTGTTTCTCCCGAACAAATCATGATACTGACTGTTGGTGGGGATGCTGCATCCAAAGGTGCGCAGGAGGTGATGCAGGCACTGGCACTGATAGATACCAAAGCTCCTGACTGGAAGTATGTGTGCAAAGTATGGCCTCAGCCACGGACCGAAGCACAGAACCTGGCCGACCTTCAGCTGGCAACCCAGCTCGGAATAGAAAAGAATGTAACCTATACAACCAATGTTATCTCAAGAAATTTTATGCCTTACCTGCTAGGCTCTTGTGATATTTATGCAGCACCTTCGAGGCTTGAAGGTTTTGGAATGCCCCAGGTTGAAGCAGGAGCATGCGGAAAACCTGTGATCGGGATTAAAGGTATGGGGATGCTCGATACATTGATACATGGCAAGACTGCCTTTCTTGCCGGCATCGCGCAGGAAGTTGTCTTAAGGGAAGCAATTCTTGACGATGAAGCAGGGTATGAGCAAAAACACCGGGTGGTGTTCAAAGATCCCCGGACTGTGGATTATCGCGCCAGCATTTATGATATTGCTGATTATCTGCTTGAACTGATGAATAATCCCGACCAGCGTAAAAAGTTGGGTAAGGCAGCCAGGGATCACGTGGTTAAAAATTTTGATTACAGGGTCGTTGCCAAGAAGTTTGTGGAGATTGTTCAGGACAGACTTGGAATAGAGTAGGGAGTATGAAGTAGGGAATAAGGAGAGGGTGTGGGATAGAGTGTGGGAGTGAGTGTGTGGAG
>LJUQ01000038.1 GCA_001304505.1 Bacteroides sp. SM23_62_1 | reverse complement strand
ACCTTGCGACAATTGCGACCTTGCGACAATTGCGACCTTGCGACAATTGCGACCTTGCGACAATTGCGACCTTGCGACAATTGCGACCTTGCGACAATTGCGACCTTGCGACAATTGCAACCTTGCGACAATTGCAACCTTGCGACAATTGCGACCTTGCGACAATTGCGACCCTTTATTTTTCTCCATTCCAACATTTATGATTAATATTACCACAAACTTATAACCGGAATGAGGCGCAAACTAATACTCGGTATCCTGTTTCTGACCTGGACAATCCTGCTGGTGACCCTGTCGGTTTTGCCAGATACGGACACAACCCCACAGCAGGATCTGTCAGATTTCAGGTGGGATTATCTTGAACATTTCACTTTTTATTTTATTCTCACCTTATTATATGTGTTCTGGCGAAGAGATACAAATTATTCCATAAGGATAACAGAACTTATTCTTTTCTTTGTCGCTGGTATCTTATTCAGCTGGTTGACCGAGTATGTACAAATATTCATCCCTGGACGGACATTTAATATACTGGATATGCTTTATAATATGGCCGGAATATTTTTCGGAATATTAATATGTTACTATCTCATTATAAGGCTACTAATCAGAAGTTACGTCCGGTCAAAATCCCCCTCATAATTTACTTCTGTTGTAATCATGAAATTACCTGCCTTCATGAAGGGATATTCATGAATCTTTTCCGGCTCCACCACTCAAATTACGCACCACCGGAATTCTGTATATCTTGAAGAACATTGCCAAACCAATACTTTCTTGCTCTGTTCATTTCATTTTATGATTGAATTTATTAATTTTATTATTGAAAATCTCCGCATGAAAAAGAAAATCAATTCCTCTGAAATCCAGGTTGGTGACATAGGGCTGGTAGACAGTTATTCCCTGCTTGCAAGAATGATCAAGTTCTTCATGAAGGTTTATTGTAAGTTGCTCAGATTACCGGTTCGAAAATTCTATAACCATGCCTTCCTGGTTGTGGATATCTGGGGTACAATGTATGTTGCTGAGGCACTTGGAAAGGGAATTACGGTGACACCATGGGAAAGTACTTGGTACAAAGGATCATCACGCGTTAAAATCCTGAGGCCTAAAAAAGAGTTAGGAGAGCAGGAGAAGAAGGACCTCAGCAGGATTGCTGTTACCTATGCCCTGCAGCCAACAAGGTATGATTTCCTGAATTTCATTCTTCAGATTATTCTTATCCTGACAGGTAAATGGATCGGACCGAAAGGTAAAAAAGCCAGGAAAAGACTTTATTGCTCTGAAGCTGCTGCAACCTGGATAAATGAGGTGCGTCCCGGAACTTTTAAGGCTCCTGAAGCAACTAATCCGCTGGATATCGATTTGAATGAAAACTTTTACCCGGTATAATAGTGTAACAGATATAAAAACAGAATATTTTTGTATGATCAGTCATAATACTGAATGAGAAAATCCTTTAAAATATTAATAATAGCAGGCAGGATTACAGCTGTGATCTGTCTCATACTTTTTTTGCCGGTTTCCTGCACAATAACTAAAGAAGCTGCATGTCCTGAATTCCCGGATAACCGGAATTATTCACTGAAATACAGGGCAGACTACAGGACAAACAGAAAATATACTAGAAATCAATCGTCAAAAGGATCAGTTATTAAAGAAACTCAAATTTTTATCATCACCAGGAATACCAGTAAATTCTCAGTGGATTTCACCATTAATCAGAATGCGTTATCTGACTATGAATCTTACAGGTTGATGCCTTTCCCGAATATTACCTCAGATCAAATTCAAAGTGATAGATAATCTTTCATACTTGCCTAAGGACAAAACATGGATTTTTAAAATATAAGGAATAGTTATAAAGAATTTGGCTAATAACTTGTTATACTAATATCGGGAAATTACATCTGAGGATAGGATTCTAAAGGAGTGAGTAATTAATCAAATCTTCAGACTTATAAATCTATTGTTTTCAATGGAATTTCCTCAATTTAGATTAATAAAATCATATTATTAACATTAATCTTATAATGACCCCTGGAGCTTAAAGAGCTCCAGGGGTCATTTTCACTCTCATCACCACAACTATGCAGTTCATCACATCACTGCGTAGTTTATCCCATTTTTTTGACTTTCTATTTATTTTATGATATCTTGTCCCTCGATATATTTCCGGGGGAATATTATTCCCTCAATTATCGGCACCCTGTGCCTAATATCCAAACTAAAACCAAAATACGCCATGAAAAAGATTATTACCATTCTTGCCATTTTTTGCACGCTTAGTACACTGACTTTGAAAATGTATGCCCAGTTAGAAGGCACCTATACAATTAACCCGGCAGTCCCCGCAAGCAGTACCAATTATCTTAATTATACGTCCGCCATTAATGATATGGTTAAGGGAATAAGGGATGACGGAGGACCTGTCAATGGCTGGGGGGTTAAAGGACATGTCTATTTTGACATTGCGGATGGCAACTACAATGAAAGAATTACCATCCCTGAAATTCCAGGAACTTCTGTTACAGCTACTGTAACATTCCGCTCCGCATCAGGAGATAGTACAAAAGTTAAGATCTATCATAAAGACCCGGATTCAAAAGGTGTTGTTCATTTAAATGGATGCGATTATGTTATCATTAAAAACCTGACCATAGAGGCTTTAAGTGGAGGTGGGTCCGGCAGGGCTGTTTTCTTTGATAATGAAAATGCATGTGAATATATTACGCTGGAGGGTAATATTCTGAGAGGAGTGGATATTAAAGAGACCGGGCAAAACTATTCGGTTGTGTATGGAGCGACAACAATATTAAATAATGTCGTTTGTAAAAATAACAGGATTGAAGAGGGAAGTCATGGAGTATTACTGGGAAATGGTGATTACTATACAATTGAAGATAATATTTTTACCGGGCAGTACTACTACAGCCTTTACAGTTATGAAGTTGATTTTGCGACCATCTCAGGAAATATCTTTAAAGATCCCGATCCCCAGTATACCGATAACAGGGCCATGTATATTTATGGGAATGATATGGATTCAAAAATTATAAATAATAGAATATCAGGTAGTTATAGATATGGAATCTATTTTTATTATCAAAATAATAATAATACCGTTTACACTCTGGTTGCGAACAACTTCATTCATTTAGATGAACCAATACAACAAACTATCTATGGGATATATCACAACCGTTCAAGGTTTGTAAAATACTATTCCAATAACATAAACATTATTGGAAGTGGCTTAGACTATGCATTCTATCAGCTAAATTACAGTACCAACAGCAGCGACCTGTTATTCAGGAATAATATTTTTACATGTGAAAATGGCTATGGCCTTTACCTGCCGCATGCAGCATCAGTTGATACTTCCGATTATAATAATATTTATGCTAAATATGCTGGATATTGGGGTGGTAGTGCAAGGACAACCCTGGCTGATTGGCAGTCAGCAACCACAATGGATCAACATTCTGTATCACTGAATCCCGGATTCGTTTCAGCATCCGATCTTCATGTAACCAATGCAAAGCTGGATGGTATCGGGGATACCACAATTCTCGCTGAAGTCCCCAAGGATATTGATGGTACACAAAGAAATACATCAACTCCTGATATTGGCGCGGATGAATTTACCATTACCTGGGCCGATGCAGGTCTTATATCAGTAGATTCACTTTACACACCTCTTTGCCCCGGTTTAAAAGATATTTATGTTACCCTTATCAATGATGGGAATCAAAATCTTCTGAATGTAAAAATAAACTGGAGTGTAAATGAGATTGCACAAACTCAGTATTCATGGGTGGGATCTCTGCCACCGGGGGTGATAACACCTGTAAAAATTGGTACTTTTGATTTCCAGAAAACTGATTATTCCATTTATGCCTATACCACCAACGCCAACGGAAGTGATGATAAATTCAAAGTAAATGATACGGCCAGTCTTAAACTTTATCACGGATTGTCGGGCATTTATACAATCGGTGGCACATCACCTGACTTTGAAACATTATCTGATGCATGTAATATACTTATGACAAATGGTATTTGTGGGCCGGTTACGTTCAACATCAGGGATGGTGAATATGATGATCATATATATCTGGCTGAATTTCCGGGTACCAATGAAACAAATACCGTGACCTTTCAGTCCGAATCAAAAGATAGTGCAAAAGTAATCATCAGTCCTGATGATTATACAACTGTCTACTTCGCAGGTGCAGACCGGATCATTATTAAAGATCTGACACTGAAACGGCAGGATAATGGGTATATCGTTCAGATTGAAGGGCAATCTGATCATAATCAATTCATTAACTGCCATATGATCCGGATGAAATCGACCAGTTCAAACTATACTGAGGCAGTAATCTATTCCAGTTCAGATTACGTTGATAACCATAACATATTCAAAAATAATATTATAGAGAATGGCAGTTATGGTATATATTATAGCGGGAGAAGCGATGATCATGAAGTGGGTACGATCATTGAAAACAATCAATTTACCGGTCAATATTTTTCAGCAATAAGTTTATATTTTCAGGATGTTCTGACAATCGGAAAGAATAGTTTATCAACAACAAATTCATTTTCATCATCACTGGCGATGGTTTTAAATGATTGTGATAGTACATTACGCATAATGAATAATCATATTACAGGATTCAATAATATTGGTATTTATGCTGATAAATCAGATGCCAGCTATAAGCATGAAGGATTGATCGCGAACAATTTCATCAGGCTCGAAACAACCAGTACTCCGGCAGGTATAGAGTTTACCAACAGCAATTACCAGAATTTTTTCAATAATACGATAAACCTTCAAACTACTTCAGCATCAACCAAGGCATTTTTTATCACGGGAAGTTCTTCAAATATCAGTGTCGTAAACAATATTTTTTCTACGGTGAATGGACATGCCAGCTATATTGCCACACCCGGTGCAATAATCAGCAGCGACTATAACAACCTTTATTCTGAAAATGGATATGTTGGTTACTGGAATGGTAATATAGCAGATATTGACGCATGGAAAGATTCTACCGGCCTTTCATCCCATTCATTATCCGTGAATCCCAATTTCCTGGGTGGCGATTACCAGGTTGAAAACATCGCCCTAGACCAGGCAGGAGATACCGTGCCGGCTGAACTGTCGGCTGATATTACCGGAGCATCCAGGGATTTGAATCATCCTGATATCGGTGCCTATGAATTCACACCAAAAGGTACTGTGGATGCATCTGTTACACTTGTTGAAAACCGTGATGCCCCACCTTTCTGTGCAGGAAGTTATGATGTATATGCAACCATCGAAAACCGTGCAAAAAATAACATCGGATCTGTTAATGTGAACTGGAGTATTAATGGAGTCAGCCAATCACCTTTCAGCCTTGTTGCTGTATTGCAAACGGGAGAAGATTCTACCATTCTTCTTGGTTCTGTATCGCTTGTAACCGGGGGAAAATATGAGGTCCGTGCATGGCCCGGATTGGTTAACGGAGTGGCAGACAGTATCAATTTTAACGATACCCTGGGAACTACATTGTATGGAGCCCTTGATGGCACATATACCCTGGGAGGAACGGATCCCGACCTTGACAACTTCACAGAAGCCATGAATCATCTCATGTATGGGGGACTATGCGGGCATCCGGTCATCATTGATGTCCGGGATGGCATATATGAGGAACAACTGAATCTGTCCGGGATACCGGGCACATCCGATACAACAGGGATTACCTTCCGTTCCGAATCGGGAGATAGCTCCAAAGTCATTTTGACTTATGAAGCCTCGACACAGAATGATAATTATGTAATAAATCTCGGTGGAATAAAACATGCCACATTTGAAAAAATAACATTTAAAGCCACAGGTGATCAATATGGGAGGGTTGCAACCATTGGTGAAGAGGTTTATTCGGCAAAGTTTAAGAACTGCGCATTCATAGGCAAAATGGATGCCGGACCCAGCTGGTACCTTAACCTGGTTTGGATGAACAATTCTGCTGGTGACAGCTGCGAATTTGTTCAGAATCTGTTCTATGGCGGATGGACTGCTGTAACCTGTACAAGCAATTATAAACCTGGACTGGTCATCAGGGATAATGTTTTTGAGAATTCGAGCTACGGAATAGACCTGTATTTTTTCAAAGCACCAGTTATCGAATCAAACAAGATGACTATAAAAGGAATTGGTATCTGGCCGAGGTATTGTACTGATGAAACGTCTATCCGGAATAACCGGATCCATATAACAGGAAGATATGAAGAAATATGTACCGGTATATTTATGACTAATTGTTCAGGTAGTCTGAACAAAGTGGGTCTGGTGGCTAACAACTTCATCACTGTAGAATTATTGGAAGGTACAGCCGATCTTGGAGGAATATACATAAATAATGTTGACACCTTCAATATCTGCTATAACAGTATAAATATTACTAACACCGCACCCGAAAGGTATAGTACCGGTATCTATTTTTCATCAGGGAAAGACAACGAACTAATGAATAACATATTCGCCAATTTAAATGGTGGTTATGCAATCGATTGTAATTCGTCTCTCCTTAACTATGTAGACACCTCCGATTTTAATAATTATTATACCTCGGGTAACTATGTAGCCCGGGTAGGAACGACTGATTATTCCACCCTATCCAACTGGAGATACTATAATCCGGGTATGGATGCAAACTCTGTCAGTTATAATCCTTACTTCAATTCTATCACCGACTTGATTCCCAATCAGCATCTGCTCAATGATGCCGGGACACAGGTCACTTCTGTAACCACTGATATTTTTGGTACTGCCAGGTCAGCAAATCCGGATATCGGAGCAGCTGAATTCGATGTGAATGGCCTGGATGCCGGAATCGTGGGCATCTTCACCACCGAAGAATTTTTATGCGATGGTGAATACCATTTCAATGCACTGATCAAAAATAATGGTAGTACAACCCTTACAGGTGCAACAATTAACTGGTCCGTGAATGGTTCGCCACAAACAGCTTCCAGCTGGACGGGTTCACTGGATATTGGTGAGATTGACACCGCACAGATGGGAACCTTCTCCTTTATGATCGATACAACAGATCTTGCACCCCTGGTTGTAAAGGCCTGGACCACCAATCCCAATAGCGGATCGGATGAAAACAGCACAAATGACAGTAATGTAGATGAGTTCATATCGGGAATAAAAGGTTCCTTCACAATTGGAAGTGATCCGTCGGATGATTTTGAATCTTTTACCCAAGCAATAGATTTCCTTAATGAATCCCTGGGATTATGTGGTCCGGTAATCTTCAATGTTGCTGATGGGATTTATAAAGAATCACTTACACTGAAGGAAATCCCCGGTTCATCTGAAACCAATTTCATACTTTTCCGGTCAGCCTCACAGGATAGCACAGCAGTAACCATTAAGCATCCTGAACCAAATGGAATTAAAAAAGTTGCTGGTGGTAATCCGCTGGTTTATTTTAATGGGGCTGATTATGTTATTTTTAACCGGATTGGTTTTGAACAGGAATATCCTGCTCCTGTTGCACGGTATGAAAACGGTTCGACGTACAACCTTATCGCGAATTGTTATCTGAAAGGATATGAAGGTTCCGGGGAATACAATTCAATCATCTATGCCAAGGATGAAACCACTAATCCGGATGATTACAATGCATTTGTAAATAATCTTTTTGAACTTGGAAGTTACGGTTTTTACTGGTATGGCGATAATTCAACCGATGAGGACCTGCTGGAGAAAGGATTGTTTATTCAGGATAATCAGTTTATCAACCAGACCAGTGGCCAGATTTATATTCAATATATTGATCAGGCATCAATACTAAACAACTACTTCAGTAATCTGACCGCTGAAGAAAGTTATCCTGATGAAATTATTTATATCTATAACAATGAATATCCGGGATATTTTGAAATATCAGGTAACAGGATTGAAATAGTTAATTGCTGGACAGGTATTTACGTTGATAATGTTTATGCCAAAGCCGGAAAATATTCACTGATTACTAATAATACTTTGTCACTCCCCGGTGATGAGGAAATTGATGCTATTTATATAAATGGAACTGACAACACAAAAGTCATCAACAACAGTGTACACATAATCAATTCCACATCTTCTAACTGCCTTTATGTTGAGGATTCCAGGAACATTGAAGTCCTGAACAATATATTTTCGGGCGCTGACAATTTAATCGGAGTTTCATGGCCCGCTACAGGCATAACCTCCTGTGATTATAACATTTATTACAACCCGGGAGGACAATTTGGATATTGGGAAACCTATGGCAACATATTAGACTTTGACCAGTGGCAGGAAAAAACAGGACTGGATGTGCATTCATTTTTTGTTGAACCGGGATTCTTCTCTGAGACAGATCTGAATGTCTGTAATCCGGATATTGATGGTGCCGGAACGCCAACCCAATGGGTTACAACAGACCAGGATGGTGTCCTGAGAAACACGATCAACCCTGATCCCGGAGCATACGAGTTTACAGCTGTGGTAAACATAGATCTGGGAGCTGACCTCCTGATTTGCCCTGAAGAAATATTAACCCTTGATGCCGGTCCTTCTGCAGGAACATATCTCTGGTCAACAGGAGAGACGGCACGTACCATACAGGTTAATACCCCCGGTACTTACAGCGTTGAGATCACAATTTCCTGTGGAACAGGATCGGATGAGATTCTTGTTTCCGCCAATACTGACCAGGCTGTCGCTGATTTTGATTACACGCTGGATAATGAACTTGTGATTTTCAATAACCTGTCGACGGGCGCGAAAGGTTATTTATGGGATTTCGGTGACGGATCAACAAGTATGGATATAAATCCTTATATATTATTTCCTTCAACCGGTCAATATACAGTTAAGCTTATCGCTTATAATGACTGTAAGAGTGATTCAACTACAAAAGATGTTTCAGTAGTTTACACAGGTATTAGTTATGGAGAAGAAAGGCATATCCGGATTTATCCCAATCCAAGCAATGGACAATTTACACTTGAGATGCAGTTAGAAAACAGTCAGGATCTGGATATCAGGATATTTGATATTGTTGGTGAACTGGTTTACACGCACAGGGTAGTGAACGCACAGCAATACAAAGGGACCTTTGATCTGAGCGATCTGCCTGGTGGTGTTTATTACTTGCATCTACAGACGCGTGATAAAGTGATCAGAAAACCGTTGATCCTACAATAAGCTTCAAAGATATCTAAGCTTGTAAAAGCCAACTTTGACGCACATAATCCGGGGGTGTGTCACAACTTTATTAAAAGGTTTCTCGCAAAGCTCTCAAAATTAATGCAAAGATCGCAAAGAACTGACTAACAGCTATGTAATCCTGGCGAACTTCAAATATTCTCTGCGTCCTTTGCGTGAAAAATTAGTTGTGATATACCCCCGGGATCTTTCTTTTGTACTCTTGTTAGTTTAAATCCGGATTCTGATAATTAATCTGATATCCGTGAAAATAATACCACGTGCATTGCCTTTCTCATTCAGAGATTAAATATTTTTTATAAACTTGTCTGACATCAGATTATTATTCTAATTTTATCCTTCTACTATCAGGATTTTGAATATATCTTTTTATGTGTCAACATTATTTAAAATTTCAATTATATATCTTCCTTAGTCTCTTTGTTTTTCTTATACCATTTCTTTCCTTTTCACAGGATAATGTTTCTAATCAGCAATTATCTATCACACAGCCGACTTATACTACAACCAGGCTTGTTACTGAAAAGCCTGTTATTGACGGGAAACTGGATGATGAATGCTGGAAGCACGGTACCTGGGCAGGTGATTACCACCAGTGGATCCCCCATGAAGGTGCAAAACCAACATGGCCGACAGAATTTAATATTCAATATGATGACAAAAATCTATATGTTGCTTTTCGCGCTTTTGATGGTGAACCGGATAAGATTGTCAGGATGTCCAGCGGACGTGATGAGTTTGCAGGTGATGTAATGGGAATAACCCTGGACAGTTATCGCGATTACAGAACAGGATTTGAGTTTACAATAACTGCGTGGGGACAGAAAATTGATGTTGTCGTTTTTAACCCGGCTGACTGGGATATTAACTGGAATGCCGTATGGAAGGGAAAAGTAGGGATGGAAGATTCAGCCTGGGTGGCTGAGATGGAAATACCGCTGAGCCAGCTGCGTTACAGCAATCAGAATGAGCAGGTCTGGGGTATGCATACATGGCGGCTGATATCGAGGCTCCAGGAGGAGAGTAATTGGGAGATACAATCCAAAAGCGGTCCCGGTATGCTTTATAACTTCGGGGAGTTGAGAGGAATAAGCGAATTGAAAAAATCCAGGCGTCTTGAAATCATGCCATTCATACTCGGAGACCTTAATACCATGGAAAAAGAGCCAGGTAATCCGTTCACGGAAAATGGCAGGAAATGGGGAGGTAACATGGGGCTTGATGCAAAAATCGGGGTATCTAGCAATTTTACGGTAGATCTGACTGTAAATCCGGATTTCGGGCAGGTGGAATCAGATCCTTCGGTAATGAATCTTACTGCATTTGAAACATTCTATGAGGAAAAACGCCCGTTCTTCCTTGAAGGACTGACGATATTCAATTATGATTTTGACCGGAATGATCTTTTCTATTCGCGCCGTATCGGACATTCACCTTCCAGAACAGTTTATCCGAATGATACATTATTTGTAAATTCACCGGACAAAACTACGATACTGAGTGCTGTTAAATTCAGCGGAACCACCTCTAAAGGATTATCCGTTGGATTGATACAGAGTGTCACCGCCAACGAATATGCCATTCTCAGTGATCAGTATGATAACAGAAGCGAAAGCAAGGTTGAACCACTTACAAATTATATGGTTGCGAGGATACAAAAAGGCTACAGGGCAGGAAACACTGTGATTGGGGGGATGCTGACTTCAACAAACCGCTTTATTAAAGAGAAAAGTCTTGAATTTCTCAGCGATGCAGCTTATACTGGTGGACTGGATATCAGGCATCACTGGAAGGATAAAAAGTATTACCTGGATGCAAGATTACTGGGGAGTTATGTTGGTGGTAGTAAAAGGGCAATTACTGCTTTACAGGAATCATCAGCGCGTTATTTTCAGCGTCCTGGTGCAGACTACCTGGATTATGATACCACAAGAACCAGTTTATCCGGATTCGGAGGCAGATGCAGGATCGGAAAAGGATCAAAGGGATTATGGAAGTACTCAACCGGTGTGTCATGGCTTTCTCCGGGCCTTGAACTGAATGACCTGGGTTATATGAACTCAGCCGACGAAATAAACCAGGAAAATGAGGTTACCTATTTTGTCACCAGGCCTGTGTCTATTTTTCATTCCTTTGAAATTACCCTCGAACAGTTTAACACCTGGAATTTCAATGGAACATGGCTCGGTTCCGGGGGGCACCTGTCTTTCGTATCGACATTCAAAAATAACTGGAGTTTTGGCACAAATCTGATCTTTCACTCCCAGGGAAATGATACAAGGAAATTGCGCGGAGGACCTGATATGATCATACCCAATAATTTAATGACATTCGGACAGGTAAGGACCGATCCATCAAAAAAACTGACTTTCTCATTTTCCTATCGTTATGAGAAGACAGGTAATACTTCTGCCAGCAGCTATGAACTTGGGCCAACAGTATCAGTCCGCCCGTTTAACGCGTTAAGATTAAGCCTGCAGGCTGATTATGAAAAGAATGATGACAGGCTCCAGTATATAACCACAATCAATTACCTGACTGAGAAGAGGTATATCCTGGGAACAATAGACCAGGAAACCTTCGGGATAACATTCAGGGCTGACCTTAACCTGACCCCTGAATTTTCAATCCAATACTACGGAAGTCCCTTTATCTCCAGGGGAAGTTATTCCGAATTTAAAAGGATCACTGACCCGGAGGCAGGGAATTATGATGACCGCTTTGTTGTCTGTTCAAACACCGTAATATCCGGTGAAAATATAGGATTGGATGAGAATAATGATTTACTCCCCGATTATTTTATCATTAATCCGGATTTTAATTTTCACCAGGCCCGTTCCAATCTTGTTGCGAAATGGGAATACAGGCTTGGCTCCTTTATTTATCTTGTCTGGTCCAGTGAACGTACAGGCAGGAATAATGATTCCCATGCGCCAATCGGTGATTCTTACAACCTCCTCCGGAATGTATATCCAGATAACATTTTCCTGATCAAGCTTAGTTACTGGTTCTCGCTTTAGTTAACACCTGGAGTTATTAAAGAGCTCCAACTGCCTGTTAAACAACAATATAGCAAACAAGAATTAAGACACCCTTGGAGCTCTTAAAGAGCTCCAAGGGTGTCTTAATTACAAGATGGCTTCCGGTTGAAGGTGGACAGGAGCAACGGCTTTTCCACTTCAATCCAGAATCAATTCAAGTTATTCTTTTTTTATGATGTTTTGTATCAGGTTTGCTTCCGACTTCTCGCTCATTACGTCAAAAACGATTGTCCTGCCATCAGGAGACCAGTCGATAGAGAGCAGTATTTGTGATCCTCGAGGTAAATATTGGCCTATATTGAGATTGCTCATCTTCCCGTCGGTGGTAGAAATGATGAAGAGCTCATTATATCCCGTTCCCGGCTTTGAGGTTCCCTTTGCTAATAGATATTTTCCGTCGGGAGACCAGGCCGGTTGCATTAAATATTGTTGATCATCAGTTTTAATATATCTAAGATTTCCCGTCTCTATGTTCATCAGACCAATCCTTGATTCCGTGTTGAATGCCAATTGTTTTAGATCCCGGGAAGCTGATAAAGTGCTCCACATTTTAAGACGCAATGAATCGCCAGATGGATCATGAAGAATGTATTTTTCATCGCCTGTTTCAAGATCATGACTGACAATTCCTTGCCCAAGCTCTTTACCTCTCTTTAAATAATAGAAAGATTTCACATCTTTGTTCCAGACAAAACTTACCGGACCACTGGAATATTCTCCTGCTGAAAAAATCAATTGTGTATTCCATCCGCCTGTTTCCTGGTCGAGCTGGCTAAGATAAAGATTGCCTGGGATATCAAAATTAATATATCCAACATTCCCATTGGGCAACCAATTAATTATTCCCCTCTGTGCATGGACCGGGCAATTGAATTTCCTTGTATCTCCTCCTTTTAAAGGCATGATCATAATACTCATTGGATTAATATTACCCTTTGGTAACATGTAAGCGATTTGCTTTCCATCCGGTGACAAGACCGGGAATAACGACTGACCATATATCGTTGATTCCAGAATCCGGGGGTTCCTCAAAGCCCTCATGTTGGGGGGATCAATCTCCAGGGTATAGATGTCGGTGATTACCCTCCAGGCTGAAGTGCAGAGTCCCTTTTGTGTCCAGGAGGCCAGCTCCTGACCTTGCATACCTTCCAGGATCAGGAATGGTTCTCCATCTGCCTGTCCATCCCTCATTGCTATCCCCCATAAAGCCCAGTTGCCGCTGCGTGTACTCCGGAAAACAATATGCCTACCATCCGGTGACCAGCGTGGCTCTTGGTCGTCTGCCGGATGATCATCCAGGGTTATTTTTGGTCCGCCATCTGCGGAAATAATATAGATATTCCTTTGTTGATTCACCGGACCATCTGAAAAAACTATAAATTTCCCATCCGTAGACACGTCGGCTGAGCCTGAAACCGCTATCGAAGCCATATCCTGAACTGCAAATGTCCTTTGTAATGGACAAAGTTCTCGGGGAGTCCCATCTTTTGTAGAGATCAGGACTAATCTACATAAACCATCCTTGGTACCCAAAACAGCTAATACGGCACTTTTGTCTGGAAGCCAGTCACACGGGGCAATTCCCCCCTCGTCTGTATTTCTGAATAGTACACGTGATTTTCCGTCGAGCGAAGTAATTCTCAACTCAGCCGGACCTCCACATCCTACATAGTGCAATATTTCTGTTCCGTCAGGTGACCAGACCGGTGTGTATGTCCAGCAGGATCCTTCTCTCCACTTGTAGTCAGTTATGAACTGCATTTCCCCGATCCCTATATCGTAAACAGCAATATTCTGTCCGATGGAAAAATCTATCCCTGCAAGCTTTGTCCCGTCAGGAGAGAGAGTCATGCATTCCATATAGATGTCAGCAGGAAGAAGCCTGCTCATTGTCAGACCATCCGTGTCAATGTTACGCAAAGCGGCCAGACGGTCCCGTGCCTGGGTGACGAGGCTTACCTGATCGGAATACTGATCTATAATCTGCTCATAAACTTCAGAAGCTTTCGGGCTGCCAAGCCGTTCGTAACAAAGTCCTATTTTCAGCAGGGCTTTTGCAGCAATTTCCCTTTCTCCGGGGAAATCATTCACAATGGCCTGATAATCCTTAATAGCTTCTTCAAGGTTGCCATTGACCTCTTCCTTGTAGATAGCTTCACGTAACAACTTGTCGGGTTGTTTCTGCTGTCCTGATGAAATCGCTGAGATGATCAGGCAGACAATCAAAAAAATAAGTTTTTGTTTCATGATTTTTTTTTCAAAGCTACCTTGTTTTATATACTCAGATATCAGCATTTTGTAAATCGTTGTTAAGTTTTTGTCAGGAATTTATCAGTCTGCAAAACGGTAACCAAAACCGTGTACACTTCCTATAAATTTTGGATTGGCAGGATCGTTCTCAATTTTTTTCCGGAGGTTTGCAATGTGGGTATCCACACTCCGCGGTGTCACCACAACATTTTTCCCCCAAACCTCATCAAGCAGTTCGTCGCGGGTGATTGCCCTGCCCTGGTTTTGAATCAGGTATTTTAAAATACCAAACTCAAAGACTGTTAGGTTAATCTCCTTCCCGTGTTTGTAACACCGGTAGTTCCGGAAATCGACTTCGAGTCCCATCAGACTGAAAAAATTCTGTTCTTCATTTTCAATATGATTTTCCATCCTTCGCAGGATTGCTTTTACACGTGCCAACAATTCCCTCGGGCTAAAAGGTTTGGTCACATAATCGTCGGCACCGAACTCAAGGCCAAGAATCCTGTCGATTTCCTGTCCTTTTGCTGTGAGCATGATAATAGGTGTTTTAATTCCCTGGCTTCGTAATTTTTTACAGATTTCAAAACCATCCATTCCGGGTAACATGATATCAAGAATAATGAGGTCTGATGTTTTGTTTAATGCTCTTTTAAAGCCCTCCGTTCCATTGGAAGCAGATTCAACCTGGTAACCCTCTGAAAGGAAATCGTCCTCCAGGACAATCCGGATGGGTTCTTCATCTTCTATGATCAGGATTTTTTTCATAACCTTGTATTCTCTAATTCTTTCATTAATGTTATTTATATACCGGAAACTTTATACAAAATGAACTTCCTTCGCCTGGTGTACTTTCAACCTTAATTTTACCTTTATGTACATCCATAATTTGTTTTACAATAGTTAATCCTATCCCGGTGCCTTTGACCGTACCGGTGAGTTCTTGCTCCACCCTGTAAAATTGCTGGAAAATTTTTTCATGTTCTTTTTTAGAGATGCCGATTCCATAATCCCTGACACATAATTCAACCCATTCATAGTCTGATTCAACACTGATTTCTATTTTTTTTGAGTTACCTGAATATTTAACAGCATTGTCGATCAGGTTGTACAATACCTGTTCAAGTGCTTCTCTGTCCCCCTGGATTTTATTTACAGCTTTGGGGCTGGTAAAATGTATGTGGAAATCCGCCGAAGTCAACCGATCCCGGAATGTTTGTATGACATTACCGGTTAGGGCAGCCAGATCTGTTTCTTCAAAATGGAATTGTTTTTGGCCGGCCTCTATTTTAGAGAAATCAAGGATATTTTCAATCAGATGGCTTAACCGTTCGCTTTGTTGTAAAATCATTGTAAAATATTTTTCCTTTCTTTCCGCAGATACCTTTTTGAAGGCCAGTATTTCAGCAATTTGCCGGATAGAAGTCAACGGGCTTTTTAATTCGTGTGAAACAGTGGAAACAAAAGATGATTTCATTTTTGAAAGCTCAATTTTGTTATTCACGGTTTGCAATGTGAAAATCAGTCCAAAACCAAGAATAACGAGTACAGCAATAAAAATATAGAAAAAGAATCCTCCGCCTGACCGGAAAAATGTATTGAACAATCCCTTTTCTTCCGGGTAAAGTGTTAATGTCCAGGGAGGCTGGCCGGGAGGAAAATCAGAAGTGACAGAAAACAGTCCCTCGGGAATTTTATCAGAGCCTGCCAGGAATTCACCCTCGTTGGTGGCAATCATCCAGTAAAATCGGACAGAAGAAGCATACTCATTGAGTGCAGGAACTATTAACTTTTCCAGGATTTTATTTGTACTAAAAAGTATTCCCCAGTCGGTGTTTTCTTCCCCGGGAAATACAGTGTAAAAATACTGCCTGCCATTTAATGCTTGTTTGTACCTGTGATTGGCAGTATTTTTTGCTGAATACACACTTTTAACTATCGATTCGCGTCCGTTCAGAAATGTAAGCAGGTATTCTGTTGTCGGTTGTTCAGCTAATATTCTTTCCTTAATTGATTCTGCTTTGTCTAGTGACGAATTTAAAATCCTGTTTCTTGAATTCTTGCAATTTATAATTGTTTCATACGCTTTTTCCAAATAATCGTTATAATATGATTGTTCAAGTTCCCAGTGCCTCCCTGCCAGCATTTCAAGAAACTTTACTGTATTTTCAAGAGCCGAAACGGTATCGTTTACCTGAAGATAGCAACCGGTTTTTTCAATAAAAGATACAATTCCCAGGGGAATGTTAATTTGCAGGTAAATCTGGCTGTAATTGTTTTGAATTGAATCGTATATTGACAATGCGGAAGGAATATCACCCCTTTTCTTCTGTACCCTTGCCATGGCATTTAACAATTCACCCCGGAACTTTTTGTCATTTGTATTTTTTAATAATGCATTATAAAACCGAAAAGCTCTGGCATAATCCTTTTCCATGAATTCGTATTGCCAGCCATTCCATAAATTTCCCGGGATTGAATTATTAATATTTTCCGGGAAGTATCCATCAGGGAAAAAAAGTAACCCGTTGTTGCAGAGTGCGAGGATGGTTTTATTTTCAAGGGAGAATATCACTTCAACTATATCGTATTGATGTATAAACTGAACCAGGGTATCGTTGTTGAAAATTTCTTTCTTCTGGCTTATATCCTGAATATTCAGTTCTGAAAAACTGTTTTCAATCGTTGCCAGAGATTCTTCCAGATCCTTATAAATCTTCTGTGTGGTCTCCATTAATATCCGCTGATGTTCGCGTTCCACAAGGGCCTGGTCGTTTTTTATTCCGCGGAAAGCAAGGACTCCCAATAAAAAGCAGGGTATAACAATGGCAATGATGTAATAGAAAATAATTATTTTCTCATTCGTTTTCTTCCTGAACCTCATTTAGTAAATGAAAATAATATTAACATCACCTTTAAGTTGGCAAACTGAAATTTAATAAAGGTAAAGAAATGTTATAGTTTTTGTCAGGAAATTGTCAGGAAAAAAACATACGCTTTTGGAAAGAACAGTTCCCTTTTTCATTCTTTCTAATTAAAATTTATTATCATTCTTTGTGGGATCACAATCTGTATCATGTTTACTTCTGATTTCCTCTAAGATCTTTTCTGCTGGTTTGTTTTTCAATTTGCTTGTACCCGGGGCAGGACTGCGAGCCCGCCTGCCTGCCCGTCCGACTGGTCATCCCTGCCCGAATGACTCGGTCAGGCAGGCGGGAACAAATTCATTCAGGCAAGAACGACCGAGTAATTCGGTCGGGGAACCCCCACGGACATATACAAAAATACATAGCCGGCGTAAGCCAACCTTATTTAAATTTATCTTTGCCCGGAGGGGAATGAAACCGCACATACATTTCATAAAATAGTATAGCCCGTGCCAACCGGCTATATTTTGAAAACTCCAGTACCCCCAACAGACAAAAGTTGCAACTATCTTTATGGACTATTATTGATCTAATGAGCTAAATATCAAGTTTATACTATGAAGATTTACCTGGAACAAAACAGTTTATTTAAGATTAATTGATGATCAACTACTGTTGATTATATCTGCCCTCGCTTATAATTGGAAAATCAGGTCAAACTGAGCACCTGATTACAGCGTGAAGTGAGTATATAAAACTAGCCCAAAGTGAGAGCACCCTATTCCGGAGCAAACTGAGCAACTCTTTCTGGATCAAAGTGAGCAATCAAAAAAGAGATTTACCAGGCTTACTAAACCATAAATTCGGGTTTTATAAATTTTAAAAGTTCAATTTATGGCAACCAAAGAGATGGTTAAGAATTAATGCTGAAAGACGAAGGAATTTTGTTACAGTCCTTATCCAAACTTTGGTAATTGAATCCTGATATTAGAAGAATCGAACAAACAATAGCTAATATTTTTACTTTTAGATTAACCGAAAAAAAAATACTGTTTTTTCTTATCTTTAGTACTGAATTCCAGAAGTGATTTTGAAGTAGTGTACACGTTGAAAAACTATCTGAGGAAAGAATTGTATGCTAATCACTTAAATTATTGAACTATGTATTTATTTCCCAGATTAATTAGTCTGCTGGATTTAAAATTTCTGAAGAAACCATTAGTAGTTTCCTTCCTGATTTTGTTAATGTGTTCCTGCAAAAATTTGCATGTAAATAATGTGTTTCAAAAGCTGGAACAAAACCAGCTGCATGCATCATCGATAATTATAGATTATCCGTTAGAAGGGACGGTCTTTCCGCCTGAGTTTCCAGCACCTGAATTCCTCTGGACTGATACATTGCAGAAATCGGCACATTGGTATATTCGCTTTTCTAAACCCAACGGGGAAGTGTTATATAACAGCTTTGTTGAATCATCAACCTGGAGGCCTGATTCAGCAGTCTGGCAGGAAATAAAAACTTTATCCGGAACAGATCCTGTTTACTTTATTATTATTGGTAAACAGAAGGGTATTCTTACCTCCAGATACTCATCCGGCAGGATCTCATTTTCATTTTCCAGGGATTCGGTTGGCGCTCTGATTTTTTACAGAGCCGTTCCACTGCCATTCGGCTATGCTGTAAAGAATGTGAATGAAATTTCATGGTATTTAGGCAGTACTGATAGTAAAAAACCACAGAAATTGCTTGATAATATACCCGTTTGTGCAAACTGTCATTCATTTTCAAGAAATGGACTTCTTGCTATGGATGTTGATTATGCAAACGATAAAGGATCATACATTATTACACCTGTTAAGGACACAACATATCTTTCTCTTGATAAGATAATCACATGGACTGATTACCAGAAAGAAGATGGAGTTTATACGTACGGACTGCTGTCTCACATCTCACCCAACGGCAAATACGTGCTGTCAACGGTAAAAGACCGTTCTGTTTTTGTAGCCGTGGATAATCTGGAGTACTCGCAGTTGTTTTTTCCGATAAAAGGTATAATTGCTGTTTATGACAGGGTGAGGAAGGGATTTTATGCACTTCCGGGAGCCTCCGACAGGAAATATGTTCAAAGCAATCCAAACTGGTCGCCGGATAACAATGAAATATTGTTTGCTAGGGCCGATCGGTACATATCTTCCAGGATTGATAATTCAGGGAGTGTTTTACTAAATCTGGAGGATGCTGATGAATTCATTTCAGGGCAAAAGGACTTCAAGTTTGATCTTTACCGTCTCAAGTTCAATGATGGCAAAGGCGGACAGGCAATACCTGTTCAGGGAGGTTCCAGTAATGATATGAGTAACTATTTTGCTAGATATTCACCTGATGGTAAATGGATTGTATTCTGTCAGGCTAAAAACTTTATGTTATTGCAGCCTGACAGCAAATTGTATATCATGCCAGCCGAAGGAGGAATACCTCGTCTTATGAACTGTAATACAAAAAATATGAATTCCTGGCATTCATGGTCACCAAACAGCAGATGGCTAGTTTTTTCTTCAAAATGCAGGGGATCCTATACCCAGTTATACCTGACACATATTGATGAGAATGGCAACGATTCCCCTCCGGTCTTTCTTGAAAACCTGGTGATTGATAATAAAGCCGCCAATATTCCCGAATTTTTCAGTTTTAAGGATAGCAACCTGAAGAGATTAATTGATGACTTTTCCCAGAATGCCATGTATTATACAAGATTAGCCTCATTAAACATAAAGTACAAAGAGTATAAAGATGCGCTGGAGAATATTAACAAAGCTATAAAAATGGATAGTTCCTATTTCGATGCATACGAAAAGAAGTTAACTTTAAATATAATACTGGGACAGTCAGGATCAACAGATGATCTTCATGATAAAGAGGTTGCCGAAAAATTAATTGAAAGGCAGATTCAGCAAACTCCTGAAGACATTTCACTTTACATTAAACGCGGTAAACTGCGATTGTTATTAAATGACTATGCAGGAGCCCTGAAGGATGGTTTATATATATTAAAAGGAAATCCGGATGACTTTAACGGATATGAATTGATATTAGTAGCCTATCAGAACAGGGGGCAGTGGGATAGAACCATATCCTGCTTTAACAAAATGATAAAACTGCAGCCTGATAATATCCAACTAACATACAATTTAGCAAATTCATATCTAAATCTTATGCAGTTTGAAACAGCCCTTGATATGATGAATGATCTGATTGAAAAGTTTCCAAATACTTCGAATTATTACCTTACAAGAGGCAATATATATACACTTAAAGGGGATAAATTAAAAGCAAATACTGATTACAACAAAGCCGTTTCAATAGATCCGGATAATTATAAAGTGTACTTTGAAAGAGGCCGGTTTTTTAATAATAATTCAATACAGGATCAGGGGAAAAATGATTTTGACAGAGCAGTTACATTAATAGGTAATGAAATAAGAAAAAATCCTCAGGATGCCCAACTGCTTATTAAACGTGCTGAAATTATGGAACAAACCGGTAATACTCAGGGAGCTCATCAGGAGTATGTTAACTATTTGAAATTGTGGCCGCTGAATTATAATGTACTGGAAAAGGAAGCATCATATTATGTTTCATATAAGCGGTGGCAGGAGGCAATTGACATTTATACAACCATTATAAATAATTTCCCTGAGGAAACAGTGGTATTCTACAACAGAAGTCTTATTTATCATGAATCCGGTAATTTACCAAAAGCATTGGATGATATTAATACTGCTATTGATCGTGATCCGGAAAAATATATTTATTTTCTTCACCGATCAAGGATAAGGAATCTTACGGGTGATAAAGCCGGTTACCAGAGTGACCTAAAAACTTCATATTCCTTATTGAATAAACAAAATAATGAAAGGAAGCTCACTGAAAGGGAACTGAATATACTGTCAACAGTTCAAAAGCAGTTGTATGATATAAAAAGTAGCCAATAAGCTTAATAAAGAGTTTCTTCGCGGTAGTGCCCGAACTGTTTTTCAGTGCGCTTATAAATCAATCTATTCATTTGAAAAGTACGTTAAAAAAGGAGACAGATGCTGAGAATATTATTTCTCTTGAAGAATTATATAAAAGTTCTGAAAATCTTATCCCGGAAAGAAACCAATATTTTTCTTATCAGCAAAATAAGAATGTAATAAAAGTATTTTCTTCAGAGGTTAAATAAATATGAAAAAAATTATAATAATAATTTTGTTGTCTTGTGAAAGTCATTTTATGATACCAGCGCAGAACATAGAGTCTCTCAAAACGCAACTTCCAACGCAACTAAAAAATAAAACCTCCCAAAATATCTATATTTAGAGAGGTTTACTTGCATATTCGTACCCGAGGCGGGACTTGAACCCGCACGGACATTACTGTCCACTGGATTTTAAGTCCAGCGCGTCTACCAGTTCCGCCACCCGGGCTTGTCTCGTGAGTTGTGAGTCGTGAGTCGCGAATCGTTGTTAATAGTTGTGAGGTTGGAGTTGGAGTTTGAGTTTGATAAAAAACATAGCGTTTATCATATTAATTTACACCTTGTAAAAAAAAATCCCACAATGGGATCTTTCGACTCACAACTCACGATTCACGACTCACGTCCTGAGCGGGAAACGGGACTCGAACCCGCGACCCCGACCTTGGCAAGGTCGTGCTCTACCAACTGAGCTATTCCCGCATTACAGTTCCCGGTTCTAAGTTTTCAGTTCAAAGTTATGTGTGGGTGTGAGTGTGAGTTTGTTTACCAGCCTGTTGTTTACTGAATCCAGGGGATGCAAATTTAAATAAAAATTACAAAATCAAAAATACAGTTATAAATAACTCACACACCCCCACTCACACAAAAGCAGGCTGGCCGAAAAATTGAGATATCGGGTCGGCCATGGCTTTGTGAGCTGCCTCAATTTTTCAAAGATTTTTTTTGCCACTTTTTTCATCAACTGGAAAAAAGTGGCAAAAAGTGGGTATGGGGGTTTACCCCCATATACTATTTCAACCCGCTTATCTTCTTAATCTCATTCAGCTTATTCAACGCCTCAATAGGCGTTAAATTATTAATATCCAGATTCTTAATCTCATCTCTGATTTGCTTCAGAACAGGATCATCAAGCTGGAAGAAGCTCATCTGGAATCCTTCACGGTTGGAGGCCAGCTCTGAAACAGGTTTTGTAAGCGATTGCTTTTGATGAGATTTTTCAAGCTCTTCAAGAATCTCATTGGCCCTGTTCACAACAGATCGTGGCATGCCGGCCATACGGGCAACATGGATACCAAAACTATGCTCACTTCCGCCGGGCTTGAGCTTACGAAGGAAGATCACTTTGTTATTCAATTCCTTGATCGATACATTATAGTTTTTCACCCGGTTATAAGCTGCCTCCATCTCATTCAATTCATGGTAATGGGTGGCAAAAAGTGTTTTGGCTTTGCACTTCGGATGCTCATGGATATACTCCACCATGGCCCATGCAATGGATATCCCGTCATAGGTTGCCGTACCCCGGCCTATTTCATCCAGCAGGATCAGGCTTCGTTCGGACAGGTTATTCAGGATACTGGCTGCCTCATTCATTTCGACCATAAAGGTTGATTCCCCTAGGGATATATTGTCTGATGCACCTACCCTGGTAAAAATCTTATCCACCCAGCCTATCTTTGCCGATTCCGCCGGGATAAAACAACCTGTCTGGGCCATCAGCACAATCAGGGCTGTCTGCCTGAGCAAGGCCGATTTGCCCGACATATTCGGCCCGGTCAGGATAATGATCTGTTGTTCACGTGTGCCAAGAAACACGTCGTTAGGAATATATTCCTCGTCTACGGGTAATTGTTTCTCTATTACCGGGTGCCTGCCCTGCTTGATATCAATGACCTCTGAATTATCCACTACCGGCCTGACATACCTGTTATCCAGCGAAACCCTGGCAAATGACAGCAGACAATCAAGCCGGGCAATCAGTGAAGCATTCAGCTGAACAGCCGGTATGTAATCTACAACATCAAGAAGTAGCTTATGAAACAGGTCTGTTTCCAGTTGAAGAATTTTCTCTTCGGCACCAAGGATTTTCTCTTCATATTCCTTCAGTTCCTCAGTAATATACCTTTCAGCACTGACAAGTGTCTGTTTCCGGACCCACTCCTGTGGAACCTTATCCCTGTGCGTGTTCCGGACTTCAATATAATAGCCGAATACATTATTAAATCCAACTTTCAGGGAAGGTATTCCAGTATTTTTTATTTCCCTTTCCTGGAGTTTAACAAGAAAATCCTTTCCGGAATGAACAATATCTCGGAGTTCATCCAGCTCAGATGAGACACCCCTTGCAATGACATTTCCCTTATTTAGCATGTTTGGCGGATCGGGTTGGATTTCCCGCTCAATCCTTTCATGGAGGGTTGGACAGGGATTCAGCTGTTCAGAGATTTTTTTCAGGCCTTCTTCCCTGGTTTTCCCACACAGCAATTTGATCGGTTCTGTTGCCAGTAGTGCTACCTTCAGCTGAACCATTTCCCTTGGGGTGATTCGCGCAGCAGACACCTTTGAAATGATCCGTTCGAGATCGCCAATCATCCTGACCTGTTCAGTGATGGATTCCCTGAATTCCGATTCTTTTATAAAGTGTTCAACTATATTCAATCGCTCATTGATGGGTACAATATCTTTTAAAGGAAGGGCAAGCCATCGTTTTAATAATCTGGCGCCCATTGGTGATATGGTCTGGTCCAGGATATCAAGCAACGTTTTTGCCCCCTCATTGATCGACTGAAAAAGTTCAAGGTTCCGGATAGTGAACTTATCCAGCCACACAAAATTGTCTTCTTCAATCCTGCTTAAAGATGTGATGTGATCGGTGTGCTGATGTTGTGTAATTTCAAGGTATTGCAGAATCGCCCCGGAGGCGATGATCCCATGAGGAAGATCCTGAATCCCGAATCCCTTCAGGGAAGAGGTCTGGAATTGTTTCAGTAACCTGTCACGGGCTGTATCTTCTGTAAAAACCCAATCATCCAGCTTATAGGTATAGAATCTATCACCAAAGATCTGGAGAAATTCATTTTGTTTTGTCTTCTCAATCAGTACCTCTTTTGGCTGAAGACTGTTCAACAATTTATCAATGTATTCATATCGTCCCTGCGCCGTCAGGAATTCACCGGTTGATATATCCAGGAAAGCTATCCCGGACAGGTTCTGATTGAGATAAACACTTGCAAGGAAGTTATTTTTCTTATGTTCAAGAACATTATCATTAAATGAAACACCAGGTGTGATCAGTTCTATTATCCCACGCTTAACTATCTTTTTTGCCATCTTGGGGTCTTCAAGCTGTTCGCAGATAGCTACACGTTGACCCGCCCTCACCAGCTTCGGCAAATAGGTATCAAGGGCATGATGAGGAAATCCTGCCAGTTCCACAAAACTAGCCGCACCGTTAGCTCTTCGTGTGAGTGTGATTCCAAGAATCCCGGATGTTTTGATTGCATCTTCACCGAATGTCTCATAAAAATCCCCTACCCTGAATAGCAATATGGCATCCGGATGCTTTGCCTTGATGCTGTTATATTGCTTCATCAAAGGAGTATCAACATATTTGATGCTGTCAGGCAAACAGAGTAGTATTTTAAATATCTAAAAACAAAGTTAGTTTAAAAAAATTCGCGAAAAAACAGATACCAACAGGTTGTTGAAAACTTCAGTATCATTATCCAATTTTTTACCAACTTTAATATTAATTAATGCTTTTTTTAAGAAGTGAAGTCATCCCGAAGGAGCGAAGCCTGCCTCCAGGCAGGCAAGCGACTGAGGGACCTCGTCGAATAAAAGATACCTAATTTATAAGAGTGTTCCAGAATTTTGTTTATCATTATCGATTACGAGTTCCCTCCTTTCCGCCTTACGGCGGATCGTCGGGATGACATGGTTCTTTCTATGTTATTAATAATCGGTGAATAATTCTACCTCAGCCTTATCCTTCTTTTCTTATACACAAACTACCCCACACTCACACACGTACCTACCAATTTATCTCTACCAATAAACCAATTTACTATTCTTCCTTAGCCTTCTTACCTCAAATGTACGATTCCGAACATGCCCTGTCCTCATACGAACACTTTTAAATATATCCAGGCTGATCTATTTAACATTTAATTAACACGAAAACTGCAACTTATGGTTTTTGGCATAATTCATGGAGATTTGTAGTCCGGTTGTTCATATTAATTCAGCTAAAAAAATCCCCGGTTTCGGCGCAACCGGGGATCAGATTCAACATCTTAAGAGTATTAGAGTAGAAAAGATGAAGAAGTTGCAGTAAAATTAATCTTTTCTGGATAAAAATTCAAGGTTTATAACAGGAAAATAATTATTCATACTCTAAACCCCTGATTTTCTGCAACTTGTACTTCAATTTTTTCGGAGACTAATCCCTCTAGAAGATTGTTGGATCGACAGGTGCCCGGATCTTTAATGAAACGGGTACCTGTTTTTAGGTTATAAAGGGCCATAATTTCCGGACCTGTTTCGGACGTTGTTGTGATTAAATATGAACAACTGCATGAAACAGGCTTTTTTATTTTCTAACCCTAAATATTAGCTTATGAAAAGGTTCTACGTATTTTTTGCATTTATCTTACTTGTCAGTTTTCAATTGATAAATGCGCAAACAATCCAGGTAACAGGGAAAGTCACATCTTCAGAAGATGGTATGCCACTTCCCGGAGTTGCCATTGTAGTCAAGGGAACCACGATGGGATCCATTACCAATCTCGATGGGGATTATTTACTACAGGTACCGGCTGATGCCCGGGCACTTGTCTTCAGCTTTGTCGGTATGAAGACCCAGGAGGTTGCCATTGAGGGACGTACCTCCATTGATATTGTTATGGAGCCTGATGTGGTTGGTCTTGACGAAGTAGTAGTGACGGCTATCGGTATTCGCCGGGAGACCAAGGCACTAGGTTACGCCACCGAAGCTGTAAGTGGCGAGGAACTAGTCGGATCCGGGGAAACCAATGTTATCCAGTCACTTGCATCAAAAGCTGCAGGTGTCCAGATTGTCAGTTCTGCCGGGACACCCGGAGCATCTTCCAAGGTTACCCTCAGGGGTAATTCAACCTTTACCGGTGAAAACCAGCCTCTGATCATTGTGGATGGTGTCCCGATTGATAACAATACCAACCGGACAGAAGCAGCAGACTATCCTTACAATGAGGGTCTTCAGGGAGTGAACTACTCAAACAGGGCTGTCGATCTGAATCCCGAAGATATTGAGTCGGTAACAATCCTTAAAGGTCCGACTGCCGCAGCATTATATGGTGTCAGGGCGGGGGCAGGCGCTATTGTTTATACCACCAAACGTGGTAATTATGGAAAAGGACAGGGAATCAAGGCTACCTACAGCTTTACTGCCGACATCAGCCAGGTGAACAAACTGCCTGAACTCCAGATGACATGGGCACAGGGGGATGGTGGCGGTGAACCCGATGGAGCAGGTGGTTATACACAGGGAACATATGATGTCTGTGATTATGGCCCCGATATGGTTGCATTTACCGCCGATGATGTATCCTATGGTACATCAAACAGCTGGGGGCCTCGTATTTCTAACCTCCCGGGCGTTACTGCTACCGATAACTTGGCTGAATTTTTCCAGACTGGGACTGCCTATACCCATAATCTCTCACTGATGGGAGGTACTGATGTATCTTCATTCCGCCTCTCCATTATGAGAATGGACCAGGATGGTATTGTCCCCAATTCCTCTTTTGATAAAACCTCTGTAAGGCTCACTTCCGATGCCAATATAACCCCAAAATGGAAAATGGGAGGTACCGTAAATTATATTGCCAGTTCAGGAAAGAGGACTCAGAATGGTAGCAACCTGTCCGGTGTGATGCTGGGATTAACACGTTGCCCCGCTAGCTATAACCTGAATGATGATGAATATGGCTTTGAGTTCCCGACAGGCCAGCAAAGACAATATTTCTATATATATGATAATCCGTGGTGGTCTGTTTATAATAATGAACTGAAGGACAGAGTCGACAGGGTGCTGGGAAGTGCTTATCTGACATGGGCTCCAATCAGCTGGCTGTCTGCAACATACAGGGTTGGAGTGGATGTGATAAGTGATAACAGGAAGTTCCACTGGGCTCCGGGTGCATGGAATGCAGATGATTTTGCCGGTGAGGTGCATGAAAATAATCAAAGATCAACAGAATATTATGGTGACCTGTTAATCTCGGCAAACTATGATTTTACAGATAAAATCAGTGCTTCACTCACCCTTGGTAATAACCTGAATCATCGCTATTACCAGGATCTCTTTGCAAGAGGTAGAGCTATCAATGTTCCTGACCTTTACAGCATAGGCAATACATCAACTCTCTATGCCGACGAATATCAGCGATATATCAGGACTGCTGCATTATTCTTCGACCTGAATGCATCGTATGGCAATCTTGTATATCTGAACGTTACCGGAAGAAATGAATGGTCGTCAACCTTTGGCCCTAACCAGAATAATTTCTTCTATCCATCGGCAAGTTTATCTTTCGTATTTACTGAATTACTGCCTGAAAATAATATTCTTTCATTCGGTAAATTCAGGTTAGCTTATGCTCAGTCAGGCATCAGTCCTCTGGCATACACTTCCAAAACTTATTACCTGGCCCCATTTATTACGGATGGATTTACCAGTGGTGTTGGTTTTCCATATATCGGCAATAATGGTTTTGGTATCAGTTCAACTCTTGGTAATCCTGATCTCAAACCGGAAAGGGTTACAGGAACAGAAGTTGGGGCAGACCTGCGATTCTTAATGGGAAGATTGAATGTCGACTTCACCTATTATCACCAGATGACCACGGATATACTTGTTCTCAGGCCAATTGCAGCTTCAACAGGGTTCCGCTATATGCGGTCAAATACCGGGGAAATGTTAAATAAAGGTGTTGAGCTTGTTGTCTCAGGTGATCCGGTAAAATCCTCAAGTTTCAACTGGAACGTCAGTGTAAACTGGGCAAAAAACTATAACGAGGTTCTGAATCTGGCAGAGGGAGTTGATGAAATCCAGCTTGAATCAGGATTCACAGATATTGGCTCTTATGCTATCGTCGGGGACGCCTATGGTGCGTTCTATGGTACCAGGTGGGTGCATGATGATGATGGTAATATTGTCATTAACCCCTCCACCGGCCTGCCCTATGCAGATCCCCTTGAAGGAAATATCGGTAATCCTTTCCCGGATTGGCTTGGTGGTGTCAGAAATTCTTTTAGCTTCAAAGGGATAACGCTTACCGCATTGCTTGATATCCGCCAGGGACAGAGCGTATGGTGCGGGACTTTTGCCAGGTTAAACAGGCTTGGCCGCACAGAAGAATCAGCCGACAGGGAAAAAATGTACGTTGTTCCGGGTGTCCTGGCTACAGGTGTGGATGCTGATGGCAATCCAATACCGGGAACTGAGAAAAACAATATCGAGATCTCAGCTTATGATTATTTCACCAGGTTTGTTGGTGACTTCGGCAGTGTTGCAAAAGAACAGGCAATATGGGATGCCTCATGGGTACGCCTGAGGGAAGTCGGCCTGTCTTATAAATTCAACCTGAGAGATAAGATCCCTGTGATCCAGACAGTAGATCTCGGGTTTACAGGAAGAAATCTCTGGCTGAAAACCGATTATCCTGGTGTTGATCCTGAAACAAGTCTCCTTGGTGCAGGCTCAAACATCAATGGCTGGGATTATTTTAATATGCCCGGTACAAAATCTTACATCTTTACGGTCAAAGTAGGATTTTAATACTTATGGTTAAAATGAATTATACAAAATCAAAATATTCGGTTATGAAAAAAATAATTGTTTTGATAACATTACCCGTATTGCTCTCTGTCGTGAGCTGTGAAAGTTTTATTGAAGGATGGGATGATTCACCAAATTCACCCACCGAAGCAACACCCCAGCTTCTTTTGAGCGTATCGGAAGTATCCACATTCATGTATTACACCGGACAGCTGGCACGTACACCTTCAGTATTTATCCAGCAAACTGCAGGAACTGATTTTCATATGGAAGATATCAGGGATTATGTACTTCTCGAGGGTGATAATGTTAATGAATGGGAAGGATTGTATTCTAACTGTTTAATCAATGAGCAACTGATCATCAATGATTATGGTGATGAAAATCCATATTATGCCGGAATTGCTAAGATTCTCAAGGCATTGACATTGGGTCTGTTAACGGATCTCTGGGGTGATATACCAAGCCGGGAAGCACTTCAGGCTATCAATGGCGTCGGAGATACGGAACTGAATCCTCATTTTGATTCGCAGGAAACTGTTATACAGGATATCCAGTCCTTATTGTCTGAAGCTATCACCGATCTGTCCAGACCGTCTGCTGATAATGTCTTATTGCCTGGAACCGATGATTATATTTTCGAAGGAGATCCGGATGCCTGGATCAATACTGCATGGATCCTGAAAGCCAGGTATGCAAACCGTCTGAGTAAAAGAGATGCAAATGGCTCAGCTACAACTGCTTTAGGCTTCCTGGCAAATGTTGATCCGACACAGCCGGATTGCATGGCTATTCATGGAGATGAAGCAAATGAACAGAACCAGTGGTTCGATTTCCAGAATGACCGCGGTAATTATATGCAGATGGGTGAATTCTTTATTGAAATGCTAAAAGCAGCCAGTGATCCAAGACTGCCATTCTATGCGTTACCCGATTTAAATGATGAATATACCGGGAGTCCCAAAGATGAATCCAATACAACAACTTCCGATTGGGGATCATTTGTCGGGATAGAAGCAGGAACTGATCTGCCGCTGGTTACATATTTCGAAGCTAAATTCATCGAAGCAGAAGCCAACATGAGACTTGGGAATGCTGCTGAAGCTGCTGCTGCACATAATGATGCTGTTAAAGCATCTGTCTTATTTGTAACCGGTGCAGCAGATCCTCAGTTTGAAGCCCAGTATGCAAATGAGAGTGCAGCTTCCATAACCCTGGATAAGATCATGACCCAGAAATATGTGGCCATGTTCACCCAGCCTGAAGCATGGGCCGACTGGAGAAGGACCAATATCCCGGTCATAACACCCAATCCGAACGGAGATGTTGCAGGCATACCACGTCGTTTCCCAACATGCCGCTCAGAACGGAATTATAATAGTAATGCAGTTGTTG
>LJUQ01000209.1 GCA_001304505.1 Bacteroides sp. SM23_62_1 | reverse complement strand
TTTTTCTTCTTTCATATCTGCATCCCTCCTTTCATTTCCTTTGCTGCGGCTTGAATGGCCATAATGATCCTGTTGTATGTTCCGCAACGACACAAATTTTCTTCCATTCCCTCGATGATTTCCTGTTTTGATGGTTCCGGATTTCTGATCAATAATCCATAGGCATTCATGATCATTCCCGGTGTACAATATCCACACTGAAGGGCATCATGATCCATAAATGCCTTCTGTATCGGATGCAGTGTGCCATTTTTTGCCAGTCCTTCGATGGTAATAATTTTCGATCCATCAACACTGCTTAAAGGAACCATGCACGAACGTACCGGTTCATTGTCCAGTATGATCGTACATGCACCGCAGAATCCCAGGCCACAACCAAATTTAGTACCTGTCAGGCCAAATTCGGTCCGCAGGACCGTTAGCAGTATCCGGTCAGTTTCATACGAGATGGATACTGGTTTACCATTAAGTTCAAATTGAATGGTTTCTGTCATGTTAACCTCCTGTATTTTAGTTCTTTAGCGTAATCTTCTGGCGTATCGATATCCCTGAGTATGACGGGTGTTCCAACCTCTACTTCAAGAATATCTTCCTTATGTTTTCGTGTAAGATCTTTCAGGCTATGATCTGAATTTAGCTTTTCTACCTCCGGTTTGTATTTGATATTAAAGACTAAAGGATGGCCTCGCACGCCATTATGGACAGCAACGGCAATTCCTTTATTTGCATGCCTGTATTCATCAATCATATTATTTATAACTGAGACCGGTATCATGGGCTGGTCGCCCAGGAGAACCATAACGGCATCGGTGTTATCCGGTAGAACCCGTAAACCACACTGAACGGATGAAAGCATGCCATGATGAAAATCCGGATTTTCAGCAATAATCACAGGGTAATCTTTGATTTGTGACATGATCTTTTCCCTGTCAGCACCAAGCACAACAATAATCTGGTTTAGTTCCGAATGTATCGCCTCATGAATAACCGCATCGATCATTGTTGATTCACCGAATGGCATTATAAGCTTGGGTTTACCCATTCTTCTTGATTCACCGGCAGCAAGAATGATTGAATTGATGACAGCCTTCTTTTTATTCATTTGTTTATGATACCGGGTCTGGATTAATTGGGCACATATACTGACTGCAATTTCCTGAACAGTTTTTGATCCTATCTCCAAACCAATGGGAGCATGGACACGGTCAAACTGTGAAGCTGTTGCCCACCCTTCGCTGAGAAATTTTTCACGTATTAACCTTATCTTTCGCCTGCTACCAATCATACCTATGTAGGCAGCTTCAGAATGCATACATGCACTGAGGGCTTCAGCATCATTCCTGTGTCCCCGGGTAACGATTACAATATATGTATCGGTATTTACAACAATATCACGAATAGCATTACCAATATCATCTACAATAAAATGATCCGCATCGGGTATTCGATTTTTATTGCAATACTCCTGCCGGTCATCAATCATTGTTATCTCAAAATCAAGCAGGCTTCCAAGGTGAGCAAGAGCCTGCCCAACATGACCTGCTCCGGCAATGATCAACATGGGAGAAGGGAATACCGGTTCGAGGTACAACAAAGTTTCAGCAACTTCTCCGAAAGATGAACGATTGTCAACCCGTAGCAAAAAGGGTTGCCCCGCTTCCATACATTTTTGAATATGATCACGGTAACCTGATAATTCCGGATTAAGACCGTTACAATCAAGGATATGTTTATCGATCCAGTATCTTATTAATTCTGCCTTTCCATTTTTCAACCTCCCTATTAAAGTAATAAATATTCCAGGCCGCCGGTCACCTATGGATTTTTTAAATTCACGCAGGGAATGAATATGCTCACTGGGCCGGGCGTCCATTATTATAAGTGCTTTGCCACCACACAGAGCGGTATTGTCAGTGTTAATACCGGCATCCAGATCAAATTCATACAGTTGTGATTCTTTTTTATGTAATGTGACTGAAGACCTTTTTTGTGCATCTGCTTCAAGTATTCCACCTCCAAGAGTTCCCAGTATAAGCCCATTTTTGCCAAATATGGCAGATGCTCCCTGAACCTGTGGGGTGGAACCCTTTGTTTCAATGATTGTAGCAATAACGACGGGATTATTATCCTCAAGCTGATCCAGGAGGTATGTATAGATATGCTTCATCCGGATGCTAAATAGGGTATCGGTGAACTCTGTATTTTTGATCTTAGAGACAACGATTATCCAAATACTAATAAAATCATAATCAAAAGATTTGAACTGAAATAGTCGATGGAATATAATCTTTGCTCAATTCTATAATCTGATATGATTTATTATTTACAGTATTATTTATGCCGGCAGACTGGTTGAGGTAATTAACCTGATTACCACGACCAATGCCAGGCATAGCAATAATGTTACCGGTGTAACCATCTGTCTGATCAATCTGCTTCTTAAGGCAATTTCAATATTGTCTGCAGATGAGCTGATTTTTTCACCTGCCACAAATCCCAGCGGCACAGTGATGGCTGAGAAGACAATAGCAACCGGTGCAAAAAAGATTGAAAGAGGAATTGTTGTGCCGGGGTATACACAGGCTGGAATACCTGTGGCAAATTTAACAAGCGGGAATAAACTCACGGCAATCAATGCAGCTCCAGCACCAAGCAATATCCTTGCAATCTTTTTTTGCCATCTGTGGTAACCGATTAAGGCAATCAGTAGGATGAACGCGAAGCCTTCCATGAGAAAGGCAAACATGGGATTGGCAATGGCACCATGTATGATCGGGTATTGCAGAAGGTAGGCATCGAACAGTTTAAACAAACAGGTAATAATGACGATCAGTACGGGCACTATAAACCGCCTGGTTGAAACCCAGCCGGCACAGATAAAGAACAGGGCTACTCCCGTCATCAGCGAGCCAGATACCAGGGCTGCACAACTACGAAGGCCGAGGCCCAGCGCAACTTCGGCAAAACCCCAAAGAGAGCCAAGAATAATGGCAATCCCCAGGTGTGATTTAAAATTAGTTTTGTCCATATTTGTTCATATATCAAAATAGTTTAGAAAAATAAGCAATAATTTAATGAATGTCAAACTAAAATTGGCCTTACTTTAATTTTGAAATAATCATTTTTGATGCTTCAGTCACTGTAACAAATTCGATATTAATGATATCCGTAATTTTAAGATTCCATTTCTCAATAACATTCTGAACCAGTTTAATCCTCACTACCAGGATCATTGTTATATCAGGAAGGGATAACAATCTTGAGATAGAATGTGCCCAGATTTTATCATCAAGTTCAAAAGGCCCTACCTCATCCACGATTATCAGGTCTGAATTTAAAATAGCAGGGATACGAAGGATGTTATTTCCAGCGTTGATAGCTTCAGGATTAAAGTAAAAACCTCCGGTTTTAATCCAGCCACTGATGGCTTTTCTTGATGCCAGCGGTATACACTTACGAGTTTCAATATTTTGAATTTCGTAGGATTGGTTTTGCGAATCTGATAATGATAAGGGTGCCAGGAATCCGGTGACGGAATACCCTTCTTTCATGATGGTTTCAACCAGGTTTTGAAGGAATGTGGTTTTACCACTGCCGGTATGACCGGTTATGATGAAAATTTGTTTGGACCGCTGTACCATCTTATATGAGAATCGGTTTTCAGTTTGTTTGTACAAAAAAATCAGAGTATTAACTCAGAAAATATCCTCTCAGTTTGGACGATGTTATTTTAACCACAACTGGCTACAAAGAAATACACAAAGTTACTTAAAGAGTTATAAAGATTAACCTTTGTGTACCTTCGGGGTTTCCTTTCTGTACCTTCGAGGTATCCTTTGTGTACCTTCGGGATTTCCTTTCTGTACCTTCGAGGTATCCTTTATGTACCTTCAAAGTTTCCTTTCTGTACCTTTGAGGTATCCTTTGTGTACCTTCAAAGTTTCCTTTCTGTACCTTTGAGGTATCCTTTGTGTACCTTCGGGGTTTCCTTTCTGTACCTTCGAGGTATCCTTTGTGTACCTTTGAGGTTAAATAATCAATTTTTCCGGTAATTTTTAATAACGATGACTCATAAACAACAATACGATGAAATATATTTTATGGATTGTAATTTTATGTATTCCCCTTACTTTCTGCAGAAGAGGAATCAATGATATGCCTGGTTATACAGTGATAATCCCGGATTCAGTTAGCAGCAATGATTCTGTTCCGGATATATATACTGTTAGCAGTTCATTTAAAAGGTTGGTGGTTACAAGGTTTAAGCACGGTACGGATATGCTGGACGGATTAAAGAAGACTGTAATAAGTGAGGGGATTAAAAATGCAGTAATTACAAGTGGAATTGGATCGGTGTACAGATATCATATCCATTCTGTTGATAATGATACTTTTCCAGCGATAAATGTTTTTGTTAAGAAAGATGATCCGATGGACATACTATCTGTGAATGGGTATGTATTAAATGAGCGGGTGCATGCCCATATATCACTTTCGAATGAAGAATATGCTATTGGTGGACACCTGGAACCGGATACACGGATTTTCACTTTTTGTATTATAACACTTGGCGTACTTGAGGATGATCTGTTACTGGAAAGATTTGATGATACTACACTTAGGTAACAAATAAGAGTGTTTCAAAACTTCATCAAAAATTTGTTTTAAGACACCCTCAATTGGTTTGGTAAAAAGAACAAGAATATCTTACATGCAGCTCTTTCTTCTGTTATGGGTCTGGATAAATTCATATACAGCCTGGCTGTCATTAGCCGCATCAACATTATTATTTTTGTAGATCAGCTTTCGGTTGATATCAACAACGAAGGTCCAGCGTGATGTTGTAACACCCCGGGATAATTTATACGGTTTACCATCAATCTCACGATCAATTATCCCACCCTCTGACATAGGTACACCGAATAATGCTGCTATTTTTCCTTCAGGGTCGGATAATAAAGTAAAATTGAGGTTATGCTGCTTCTTAAACATATCAAGATTTTGAGGTTCATCACCACTGACACCTATTACAGAAACGTTCAGCAAGGCCATTTCCGACATATGATCGCGGTAACTGCAGGCCTGTGCAGTACAACCACCGGTAAATGCAGCCGGGTAAAAATAGACAACCAGGTAATCACTTCTTAAATGATCGTAAAGCTGCCAGGTATTTCCCGTATTATCAAGAGCCTCGAAATCTGGAACCGTTTCCCCGACTTTCACAGGAGATCCATCAAATGATAAACTGATAACAGCACCCAGGATGATAGCTAAAAAAATCTTTTTCATAATGTGTATGATTAATCAGTTATAATTTACTTTGAACGAGTTGAATAATAATAATTGTTGCAAATTAACTCATATCCATCAGTTTTTTTTTAAACTTCACTGATTTAACAAATTTTTATATTAATCAACCCAACAGCTATCAAATTGTTGCTGATTATACATCATCTCTTTCTGATATTTCCTGCGCTTGAAGTATTTGTGTGAATGGTTTGAGGATTCCCCATATAATATATATCACCGGCACTGCTGGCCGATAGATTAACTTCTTCCGTAGCATGGATCCTTGCATTTCCGGCGCTGGAGACATCAACCCTGGCTTTTTTGACAATCAGGTCATAAGCATACAAATCACCTGCACTACTCAAACGTGCAACCAGTTCATCTGCAGTACCACTTAAACGGGCATCTCCTGAGCTGCTTATGCTACAATGGACCTGATTGGCTGTCATATCAAGATTCAGGTCACCCGCACTGCTGAGATGGATATCGAGATCCCGTGCATTCATCGTGTTCGTGCCCTCCACATCACCCGCACTGGAAACCTTGATAGACCGGAGTTGTTTGTAGACAAGATGAACTTCCTTTGACCTGGCGTTGCGTATGTTTACTTCTGAATGTATTGTAAGAATACCTCCAGTCACATCTGTTAAAATATATTCAATCAGATTCTCATCGGCAATGATCTTAAGTGATTCTTCTTCTCCCTGGGTTATAAATACATCAATACCACTGCTGACTTTGATTCCATCGAAGGAATTAACAGATCTTTCTTCCGTAATAACATTACCATTGCCATATACTGTTTCCCGAAAATCAATATAGCAGCTTTGAACAGTAACGGCAAGGCTTATAATAACCAGGTATAAATAATTAATTTTAAAATTTTTCATGTTAATAATTAGGATTATATAGTTATATACTTATAACCAGGAACCGAGAACCGGGAACCATGAACTATTTCGGGTACATCCCAAATAATCTGCTTAAGAACCTGTGAAATTTATGGACTCCGGTGACTGGTTCCGCAAATTTGAAAATACATTGTTTATAGATCAGGTTGATATTATTTTTTTGTGCCAGTTCAACAGCATCATCTGTTTCTGACATCTGCTGGATCCATATATTTCGTATACCCCTGTTTATTGCTTTTTCGATTATATCCCTGGTTTCTTCCTTTGGTGTAACGATATAAAGGAATTGAACATGCTCCGGCAGTTCCGAAACATCCTTAAAACATTTATCTCCGTTTATTTCCGGAGTATTGGGATTAACCGGGTAGATCTTATATCCTTTATCTTTTAAGGTGTCATAAACAACCCTTCCGAATTTTTTAGTGTTTCTTGATACACCACAAACAGCCATTTCTTTAGGCTCCAGGAACGAATGAATCATACTAAGTTTTGTCATTTCCGTAATTGATTTAAAATACAGCTGAAATTAAACAAATAAGGTAAAAAAAAAGCACCCTGAGGTGCTTTTTTGAATAATTAAAATCCACTGAACCTATATATCTATGAAAAATGAAACATCCAGTCTTCGAGTGTTAATTCTTTTTCCTTCTGTTCATAATCCTGCAAAAATGATTTCTTTAACATCCACTCCTCCAGTACAGGAAGATCTTCACTTATATCCTCGGCGTTAAAAAAATTATCCATGTCCAGCATCCAATCCTCAAGTTCGATTTCCTTCTCATAGTCTGGAAGGATAAAATGAAAATCGAACATCCAGTCTTCAAGCATGAGTTCGGGATCGACAGCAGGTATCTCAATAAAAACAGGATTATTTATTGTATTGATATCATTATTATAAATAGTGGAAAATGTATTTCCATATGTGAAAGAGAAAGTCAGACCAATTAAAAACGCAATCATTACAAGATTCTTTTTCATTTCTTCAAGTTCAAGGTTTATTTATTCATACTGTAAACTACAGCTTTCGGATCATAAAATATGCCAAAGTTATTAAAGAACAGATATACAGGCGAATAAGGTGGATATTTTGTTGTAATAGTTACCGGATAAGGTGAACGGAATTGTTACACACTTGTTCGCTATCGAACAAGGGAGGGTGATAAGCGGAGAAAAATAAAGGATTATTGAATATGGTGATTCAATAATCCCTACCTTTCAGGATATCAATGTGAAGTATGGTGTCGTGAGATTTATTGACGTTTGGTATTTTCCTTTACCCACTGAGTTCTTCTTCCGATAAATTTCATTCCAAGGACGTAGCCCTTGATGTAGAGTACGTTGGGTTCATCTTCAAACCACATATAACAGTCGTAGGTATTTCCACTATCTGGATCGTAGATTGTGCCATCCTCCCACTCCTTATCATCTCTGTCATAAACAAAGTCTTTTAATAATTGCAGGCCTAATATTGGCCTGTTCTGTAATTTTGGATCAGGATTTTCATCATCGACTTTTGTGCTGCCATCATCTTCAAAAGGTTCATCCAGCCAAACTATTGATCCGTAATATTTCCCGTTGGATCTTTTAGTGATTTCAACCTGGGCATCTTTTTCTTCTGTCAGCCATAGACCTACTATACGGTCTGCCTGAGCTGCAACCTGGAAGAATATAAAAAGCATGAATGTTAATGGTAAAAATACTTTTTTCATTGGAGAAAGTATTAGTTAGTTTAGGCACAATGAAAATAAATCATTTTTTTGATTTAACCTAATTATCATAAATTGTTAAATTGTTACATTGTTACATTGTTAAATTGTTTGTTGCATGGAGCATAGAGCAGGGAGTAGAATTAAATCCCATGATTTTAATCATGGGATTCCGCAGATATCATTAACTTGCGTCTATCTCATCCCACAACCCCCATTCCACACCTGCACCCACTGCGACCTTGCGACCATTGCGACCATTGCGACCTTGCGACCTTGCGACCTTGCGACCATTGCGACCATTGCGACCTTGCGACCTTGCGACCT
>LJUQ01000208.1 GCA_001304505.1 Bacteroides sp. SM23_62_1 | reverse complement strand
ATTGTTTTAACCCTGATACTGTATATGCTTTTGGTTTCGTAATCAAATGTCACAGCGGTTATAAGAGAATCGCCTGTTATGGTGAAACTACTGTTATCACCGCTTCCCGTACCGGCAACAAGAGCATAGGTGTGTGCATCACCCGCATCGGGATCTGTGGTATTAAACCTTCCCACCAGTGATCCCGCCACTTTATTTTCATCGATATTTGTTATATTCAATGAAATGTTTGTCGGGGCCTGGTTTTCTGCGGGTGCCTGGAGCCGGTTATCCTCAAGGTTTGAAAGTGAATGGCTGTAAGGGCCGCTGCCGGCTTTTAAATTACCTGTTGGTGCACATACCTGGGAACGGACTCCTGCTATACGGTAGTAATACCTTATTTCAAGAACCTCGGAATCGATATCTGTATATGCATCAAGGTCTCCTGATATGGTATCAAAGGGTGCCAGCTCGGTTGAATCAGTTCCTCTATAAAGAATATAGGACGAAAAGCTAACGGGTGTACCTTCGATCTGGTATAATTTCCAGCTGAGGTTTATCCCTACATCTGATCCTGTATACTGCAGGAACAGGGTTTTATGATACTGGCTTAATCCTGATTCATTCCCGCAGGTATCAACTGCCGTGATCTTATAAAGATATTGCTGCTGTTCAGGAATGGCTTTCATATCTACGAAAAGACTCAGGTTATTATAGGGAACATTCCCGATTGAGTCATATACCCCTGCCACATTACTCTGCCTGTAAATATTATAGGATGCAATACCAACATCGGGTGTTTTCTCCCAGACGACCATGTTCTTTCCTGTTTCAAGATCTACAGTAACGATACAAATTTCCTCGTTTTCATATGGATAGGCCACATAAATCACATGATTAGTAATTCCTGAATTACATGCATTTTCTGAAACCTGAAGAGATACTGATTTATTACCGCCGGTCGCCCAGTTAACCTCCAATGGCCCCTGTCCACTGCCGCTCTGGATGACGCCACCGTCAAATAACCAGTTATATTCAGCAGCAGCTGTGGCAGTGCCGGTATATGTTACCGACACTATTCCATCAGCGCATACTGCGGATTGGATTGAGAATGTGGAAGTAGGTACAGGATAAACGTTCAGGATGGATTCAGAAGTATCTGAATAGCAGCCTTTCTGAACAACAAAGAGCGATACTGTTTTGGCACCGGTAGAAGGCCATTCTACAGTCAGCGGTCCCTGTCCGGATCCACTGACAACTGTGCCTCCATCCAGCTCCCAGTTATAGATTGCCTGCGATGTTCCGGAACCTGTATAGGTTATAACATTCTGCTCTCCATCACAGATAGAATCTTCCAGCATGAAATCAGATGAAGGAACAGGGTGAACTGTAACAGTCTCATCATCTGAATTAACACATCCATTGGCATCGGTGACCGTTACCGTATACGTGTTTGTTTCTGTCACCTTGATCTTCCGTGATGTTTCGGTTGTGGACCATAAATACTCCGTATAGCCTGAACCGGCGTCCAGCTCCAGGGTGTCTCCATCACAGATCTTATTGGAATCAGGGAATGTGATTACCGGTGTTGGTAATTCAAAATCATAGGTAAGGGTTATGCTGTCATTCACGTTGCATGATTTGCTGTCGGTCACTGAAATATAATATTTACCTTCTGTCAGTCCGGATATATTTTGTGTATAGGCACTATAATAACCAGGGCCGGTCCAGTAATAAGAATATCCGGCTGTACCTCCCGTAACAGTCAGATCCACTGATCCGTCATTCCCACCAATACAGGTTATATTAGTACCACTCAATTGGATTTCAAGAAGATCGGGCTCGGTTATAACGATTGTGTCACTGGCGGTGAAACTTTCTGCATCTGTCACAGTAACATAGTATTTCCCGGCAGGAATACCGGTAATGTCTTCAGTATGGTCTCCGTTGGACCAGTCGTAGGTAAATGGCGGGAAGCCGTTTGAGACAGTCAGGTTAACAGTTCCATTTGATAATCCCTTGCAGGTAACATTTGTGCCAACAAGACCAATCGCGAGGCCCTCCTCACTGATGGCAAACCAGCTCTCGTATCCTTCAGCCAGGTCATCCGATCCGTCAGCATCTGTGTCATAGGCAGTTACTGCTATTTCATCATCTAAAGCAACGCCGGTGAGTGTATACTCGGTTACATTATCCACATCCACAGAACTTGTATATGAATAACCGGTCGGATCACCGTAATATATCTTATAACCGTCCAGGTCAGATTCAGGATTTCCATTCCATCTCAGGTAGATCCCATCCGGTTTTTCCTGTTTGATAACCTGTGTGGGTGGTGAAACGGGAGCACTGAGAATTTCAGATGTTTCCCATGGATCATAGACCACCTTATTGCTGGTGAAATCATCAAAATAATCATAAACATGAGACTGTATCTCCGATTCTGTTGTTGTACCCCACCAGTTATGAACGGCATTAATAGAATCATCAAGATCGTAGGAATAACCCATGTGAGCAGCCATGTCATAAGGAGTATTGTTATAAATGTTATTATATTTCACATCCGAATTATATAATACAATACCGGCAGGATTCTCTGCTGTCAATGCATCATTTTCCACTATTGTATTATATTCAATTGTGAGGCTCCTGTTCCCCATGTTCTCGGCAGTTATTGCACCCCCGATCTGGTGAGGGTAGGAAGTGCCGGTTTTCCCCTTGGACCAGTTACGGTAGAATGTGTTATACCTGATAAAATAAGGTCCAACACCTGCATTATTGATATAAAGTCCTCCTGCACTTGATGCACCGCCTCCATTATAAGCCTCTCCATTATTTTCAACAAAAGTGTTATGATATACAAATGGATTGACACAAAATCTCATTGTTATACCACCTCCTGTACCCGAATATGCATAGCATCTGTTGGATATGAAAATATTATTCCTTATGTATATGAAATCCGAGTTACTTATATTCAGACCACCGGCAGTATAGGAATCCGCGGTATAGTTATGACGGATAACATTGTGGTCAATGCAGGGAGATGATTGCAGGATATTAATGCCCGGACCGGCATATTCAATAATACAATATTCAAGGATACAACCTGAAGTATAATTACCGCTGCCATCATACGAAGCATCCACGCTGTTGTTTGTAAAAGATATCCCATCCCAATCGCCGGGATTTGGTGTGGAAGCGTTTGAAGTAAACAGGATTCTCTGGTTGGCATTACCCCTGGCGATAATTGTTCCATCAACCTGCAATTTTGTATTTGCATAAAATTTAACGGTTACATCAGGAGCAATCCCTAAGGTAACTCCAGGGCTAACCAGAACAGTGGCTGTTACAATATATGGGCTGCCATCTGTATCCCAGGTTGTATTTGTGCTGATAATACCACTAACGGGAGTCTGCGTAAATATGTTTGAAGGCAGCAACAGAATTAGTACTAAAAGTAAGAGTTGATATTTTCTCATAATTAAATAATTTATAGATTATTATTCAGTTTTTTATTTGTTAGATGAAATATTATTATCTAACTGAAAAACAGTATTATAAGACGAACGAAAAATATAAAAAAGGAAATCAATTATCAAGTGTTTTTTGATAAATGTTGAAAAAAAGGTAACAATTGCCGCAATGGTTGCAATAGTCGCAAGGTCACAAGAATGAAAGAATACAAGGATACAAGGATGCAAGGTTGTGTGGGTTTGGGGTGGTGGTGTGTTTATCACAGAGAGCCACAGAGAAAAAAGAGAACCCCAGAGATACTTTCCTCAGTGTAACTCAAGATCCTCTGTGGCCCTCTGTGACCTGAAATCGAAAGCCGAAAACTGAAAACTGAAAACTGAAAATCCCGAATTTCAGCAATCCGCCAGTTGGCGGATGCTTAGAAACTCGAGGATCCTCGAAATGGTAACGAAATCAAAGATTCCGACCATTTCGGGACCGACAACAGACAACAGACAACCGAAAACAGACAACAGACAACAGACAACAGACAACCGACAACCGACAACCGACAACCGAAAACAGACAACAGACAACAGACAACTGAAAACAGACAACAGACAACAGACAACCGAAAACAGACAACCGACAACAAATAACCCTTATTCAACGATAATCTTTCCCCTGAAGAGCTTCTCACCCCGCAGTTCAATCAGATAATAACCACTTTCAAGACCTTCCCGGTAAAGGATAAATTCTGATTGTCCTGTAATTTCAAGAGTCCTGATCACCTTGCCTGTAAGATCCATGATACGCATAGTATAGGGAGTGTCTCCGGAATCCGGGAAACGGATAGTCGTCCTGTCATTGAATGGATTCGGGAAGATCGTGATATCTTTTACATTATATAATTCATTCAATCCAGTAACCTGAATCCTGTTATCTTCCATATTCGACATGGAGTGGCTGTATGGACCGGAGTCAGCTTTGCCGGAAACATTTCCTGTTACAGTACATGGCTCAGGTTTGAGAGCAGCTACCCGGTAATATTTTACACCCGTACCCGGATTTGGATCACTCCATGAAGATGAACTGCTTGATATGGAATCGATTACCGAAAAGTTGAATATAGTATCACTCCTGAAAATTGCATACGTGCCGAAATCAAATCCTGAATAATGATCCCAGGAAAGTTGTGTGGCATATGTTTCAGAATGTGTAGTAACCAGAAGATGTATTGTTTTATGAGTCTTACATAGATCCAAATCTGTCTCATAACCTGATGTATCGATGGCGGTGATCTTATACAGGTATGCCCTGCTGGTTGGGTCAGCTACTGTATCGGTATATACACTGAGCTGGTCATAAGGGACAGATTCAATCTTATCATATATCCCGGCATAGTTACTCTCACGATATATGTTAAAATAGGTAATTGGTGCGGTTGAATTTTTTTCCCAGACAATAAGATTTCCTCCCGTAATGGTATCGACGGTAACAATGCAGATCTGTGGGGCTACATATAATGTTATCGGGGCACTTTGCATATAGCCACACCTGTTTGAGATCTGACAGACATAACTTCCTTCATCCTCATAACTCATTTTGTCTATTCTGAATTCAGGCATCATTTCCTGCTGGATTGGTGCACCATCTTTCAGCCACTCATAGAAGACAGGTTCTGTTCCCCGTGCATGGATCTCAAGTTTCAGGTTATCATCCTCCTTTACCCACTGGCTTTCGGTCAGCAAAAGTATCTCGGGCGGGGAATTAACCTCCAGTGTTACATTGTTGCTGAGCAGCATGCCATATCCATTTTTAATGATACATATGTAATCCGCCATATCATTCATTGTGATTGAATCAAGTTGGAGCATGTTTGTGTCGGCACCGGTGATCTCTTCTCCATTCTTTAACCACTGGAACAGGGCATTACCTTCCACTTCAACACTGAATTCTATGGTATCTCCCATACAGGCGATCTGGTTATAGGGTTCCATGATAATATGGATAGGCTCTCCCTGGTTTTCAAATGCACCTATGTCAACGATCTCATGCCGGATCCTGTTTTTACCAGCAATATCTTTATCAGGGAGGTTCAGCTGATCACTTTCAGGAAATCCCTTGTTGATATTGGGTGAGAAATCGGTTATTGACCAGTCTTCTAACGGGACATAAGCTTCAAATCCTGATTTCTCAGTGGGATTTATTAAAGCAGGATCTTCATCAATATTTCCTATATAGTCCCTTTCATAGTATTCCCACCTGGACAGATCCATTCCTTCCTTTCCCCCCTGGATATTATTATGATAGAAATTCTGCTGGTTCATAAGGAATATCTGCTCCCTGCTTTGATTCTCTGAGGTATTTCCCCAGAATAATGAATTATAGATATCAAATTCTGAGTCAAATTCATATAATCCACCACCTCCTACATAAGCCCAGTTATTACAAACTGTATTATTGGAAAACACCGGTTTTGAAGAAACCACACAAAGCCCTCCTCCTCCGCCTCCTGCATTGTTGCAGATCACATTATTTAAAATAACAGGGCTGGCATTGTTTACACCTATTCCACCTGCGCTATAGTATGCCAGATTATTAGTGAAATAGTTATTAATAATCAGGGGTTTTGATTTGTTGCGGATAAAAATTCCACCACCAGTATGGGTAGCAAGATTTCCCCATATATAATTTCCTGATATGACGGGATGAGCGTACATATCGATACCGATGGCTGCTCCATCATCACTGGAATTATTACCAATCGAACAATCTGAGATTTCCAGGTTGGAGAAGTAACGTATCCTGATTGCACCACCAACGGGATCACTATAAATAGCAGGTGAATATTTAACATAATCGATCATACAATATTTAAGGATGGAGGAATCATTGTCGTTCATGATTCCGTTGGCACCATATTGACTGTTATCGAAAACAATTCCTTTCCATACCCCTGAATCTGGCACGGTTGAGCTGCAACCTGTTGTATCACTGACTGTAAATATAATCGGGTATTCTTCTGATCCCCGGGCAATTATCGTCCCTATAACTGCGATACCATAATAACCCTGGAATCCTATAAAGGTTCCCGGTGCTATATTCAATGTAACATTGTCTTTGATAACAATATCACCTGTGACTCTTACCGTATCGGCGATCCACATGGTATTAACTGCAATGGTATCGGATACTGATATGGAATCGATCCGGTGTTCATACGCACCGATATCCAGGATCCCGTGAATGATCCTTGGATTTCCCCTGAGGTCAGTTTCCATTGAAAGTTCATCCTTAATTGCATTGGAACCCCGGTTAATTGCTGGACTTGTAGTTGATAAGGTCCAGTCGGCTTCCAGCCCATCAGCATCAGCTCCGCTACTTTCAGATGTATCTGTAAATACTGGATAATTTTCAATGATGTTCTCATACTTTCCGGTATAATCATCAATACCTGCAATGCCATCCTGGATAATGCAGTTATAAAAGTTAGGTGTGGAATTTGCAGATTCGATAAATATCTGGTTCCGGGATTTAGCTCCACCCTCACCTTGCGTGTTACCCCAGAAAATATTGTTAAAGTAATCGGCGTTGGTCAGGCTCCAGAATTGCATCCCGCCTCCTGCCGTATCAGCATGGTTATAACAAATATGATTATTATAGAACCGGGGCCAGGATCCTGCACTTGTTACACCTCCTCCCATCCTTTTTGTGTAATTATTGACGATAAGGTTACCCGTTATCGTTTCATTTGAATTTATAATATATATTGCTCCAGCATTTTCATGAGCAGTATTATTACTGAAGATATTGTTCATGATCTTTCCTTCGCCGGAGTGAGACCAGAATGCTCCTCCATCATAGTTAGCATTATTTTTATAAAATAAGCAATCATGAATGAAGGGATTTGAACCTTGAAAAAGGTATATTGCTCCTCCTGCGTGTGCTTCATTTTCTATAAAAGCACAGTGGTCTATTTCAGGGCCGGTATTGGAACCTGCATATATGGCACCACCACCAACCCTGGCATGATTGATCCTGAACAGACAGTTGCGGATCAATACTTTAGAGAAATTCCTGATATAAAATGCTCCTCCTCCTTCAAGACTCCACCAGTGACTTGCGTCAGTAATGGATTTAGCATATTCGAATTTACAATACCTGAAGACAGATGAATCGCTGGATCCCATATCTTCTTCATAATTGTCAATCTTAATTCCATTCCATCCGCCTGTCCCGCTTTCAATGTTGTAAAATCCATTGGTATCCGGTACGGTAAAGAGAATTGTATCACCGGGAGAACCAATTGCCCGGACATTTCCCTTGATGTTCATCATATAATGATCCTGGAATTCAATCTTTACGCCGGATTCAATGGTTAGCGTCTGACCCTGGGGAATGGTAATATCACCAAGTATTTTATAAGGTGAACCTGTTTTTGTCCAGGTGCCGGATACATCTCCGGCAGGGATATCGGTGCCCTGGGCAAATAGAATTGAAGGAAAAATAAATATACCACTAAGTAATGTAAGGATGAACTTTTTCATGATTGAGGTTTTTGAAAGAAGACGATTTGGAATAAGTGGTTAATTAATCAGCAATATAAGGTTTTGAGAGAAAAAATGCAAAGGTGTTTGACTAATGACACTCACCGGTTGACTGGCGGTCACCCGGGGAGTTAAATCAGGAACCATTATTCACAGAAAACCTTAGAGAATAAAGGAGACCACAGAGATGGTTTTCCCTGTGGTCCTCAAAAACCTCAGTGAACCTCTGCCCGCCTGTACCGAATTGTACGTTCCTGCCCGAATAACTCGGTCA
>LJUQ01000037.1 GCA_001304505.1 Bacteroides sp. SM23_62_1 | reverse complement strand
CCATATCTGGTTAATCATCGTCTTAGTGAACCGGAAGATGAGCACTGATACATATTGATGAGGCGGGGATTTATTGCAATATCCTGATGTTAATCGCGCTATATAATTTTTAAAAAGGTTGAAAAAGAATCCTTTGTGCAGAGAAGAAACCTGTTTATGATGAATGTGAATAGACTAAACAATTGCTCTATTTCTCGAGAACACTTATACATTTTGTTTTAAATTTGAATTAAATTAAATCCTGATGAGAAAAATTATAATTGGCATTTTTATTTCAGTGGTTGGACTGTTCTTTATGAATGGATGTATACGTGATAATTCTGAAGAGCTGAAGGAAAATGAACGGCGTTTGCTGGAACAGTATTTACTGGATAATGGAATCACCCAGGAACCGACTGCTTCCGGTCTTTATTTCATTCTTCTCGAAGATACGGTTGGTATAGAACCGGATGTCACGGATATTGTTGAATTTGAATATACCGGGTGGCTTGTAGATGATAAAGTATTTGGAACAACTTACAGAAGTGTTGCAGAAGAGGAGGATATTTACAGTTCCAACATCGTTTATGGTCCCATAAGACTGATCCTTCAGGATGCACTTAAAGGGCTTACCGAAGGATTCCAGCTGATGGAGGAGGGTGAAAAGGCCATGATGATTCTTCCCTCGGACCTTGCCTACGGAGGGAGCACTATAGGCATCATTTCCAGTTATTCAACACTTATTTTTACCATTCATCTTCAGAAGGTGATATCCGATCCCTATTTACATGAACAAACCCTGATTAAGAATTTTATGGATGAAAACGGGTTTACGGGTCAGCCGACAGCATCAGGTCTTTATTATTTCCCCAGTGTAGAGGGTGAAGGAGATCTTATTCCGTCGGGTAGTCGTGTTCAGGTTAAATATAAAGGGTATTTCCTTGATGGAAGGGTGTTTGATTCAAACATTGATTCGGAGACACCCCTTTCCATTACGATCCCGGGTGAATTGATAATCGAGGGATGGAACCAGGGTATTCAGATGATGAAGAAGGGGTCAAAGGGAACATTAATTGTTCCTTATGATCTGGCCTATGGTGCGATGGGATCCAACAACATTTCACCCTATATGACACTGGTCTTTGATATGGAAATTGTTAATTTTCAGTAATTAATGAGATAAGCCTAGAATAAAGATCGAAGGCTTCTTATGAATATCTGGCAGGCTGGCTTTCCATTCGCCAATAGTCTTTGTTAAAATTTGTTCCTTTCCACCACTGATATTTGTTGCAATACATAACAGGGTATGGCGCCGGCAGGATTGCATGAGATCCCCCAGCATAGCCATATTGCGGTAAGGAGTTTCCATGAAAATCTGTGTTTGCTTTTCCCTGTAGACTTTTTCCTCAAGCTTCCTGATTGCTTTAATCCTGTCAGTTTTTTTAATGGGAAGGTATCCGTTAAATGCAAAATTCTGACCATTCAAACCGGAAGCAGCCAGTGCCATGATGATGGAAGATGGTCCTGCTAATGGGATTACCCTGCATCCAGCCCTGTGTGCCAGCAGGATGAGTTCTTCACCGGGATCTGCAATAGCTGGCATTCCGGCTTCAGACATCAGTCCCACATCTCTTCCCTCCATCAGGGGGTTTAAAAGTGCATTCAGATCACCGGAAGGTGTGTGTTCATCTAACACTAGGAATTCCGGTTTATCATGATCTGATTCAATACCTGCTCTCCGTAAGTGTTTTCGGGCAGTATTAACATTTTCAACGATGAAAACATCAATTTTTTTCATTACCACAGTAACTTCGTCTGAGTGGACTTGTCTGGAAGGATTATCTGATATGGGAACAGGAATGAGGTACAGAGTTGCTTTCATACTCAGGAAATATTAAAATTGTTTGTGAATTTAGGAAATGTAGTTCAAAGTTCAAGGTTTAAAGTTCAAAGTGGGTGTGGGTGTGAGGTGTGAGTGTGATTAATCACAGAGTCCACAGAGAATATTACTCTGTGATTCTCTCAATAACTCTGTGACCTCTGTAGTTAATCACACCCTAACCTCAAACTCGTACGGCACCGGTAACCATTATCCATGCTCAGTTAGGCTGGTATTTCACAAACATTAACGAAGTAAAATGACCAGCATGAATTTCTGCCAGCCGGCCAACTGATTTAGCTTAAACGTCTTTTCCACCTTCGGTTTACATAATATAAATTTCATCCTCAGTACTCCAATACACTAATAAACCAATACATCAATAAACCAATAAACCAATAATCATATATTTTTGTAATATCATCAAGGTATTTTTTGACCTTTAAACAGACATGATTTTGAAGATAACATTTCTGGGCACTGGAACCAGTCAGGGAGTACCTGTAATTGCCTGTAAATGCCAGGTATGCCAGTCATCTGATCCATTGGATAAACGACTTCGGTCATCCATCCTTGTTGAAGCCAATGGTGTTACGATTGTTGTGGACACCGGTCCGGATTTTCGTCAGCAGATGCTTCGTGAAAATGTCAATATTCTGGATGCTGTCATTTTTACACATGAACACAGGGATCATATTGCCGGTCTGGATGATATAAGGGCTTATAATTTTATTCTGAGGAATCCCATGGAGGTATATGCTGAAGAAAGGGTTGTCAGGGCCCTTCAATATGAATTTCCTTATGTTTTTGCTGAAAGAAAATATCCGGGGATTCCTCAGATCAATATTAATTTAATAAATGAGAATCCGTTCAAGGTAAACAACCTCCCTGTTATCCCTATCAGGGTAATGCATTACAGGTTGCCGGTTCTGGGTTTCAGATTTGGTGATTTTGCCTATATTACAGATGCGAATGACATTTCAGAACAGGAGAAACGGAAGCTTGAAAACTTAAAAGTATTTACTGTTTGTGCTTTGAGGAGAAAAGAGCATATATCACATTATACACTGTCGGAAGCTATAGAACTGATAAAAGAAATTAAGCCTGAAATTGCTTACCTAACACATATCAGCCATCAGATGGGATTGCATGCTGAGGTAGGAAAGGAGCTGCCGGAGAATATTTTTCTTGCCTATGATGGACTGAAAATCACAGTATGATCAGCTGTGGTTTATATGTTTAATAACATAAAATCAAAAAGGAGATAAACAGTATTAGACGGGATAAATGGGGTGAGGGCTGGTAGTGATCCAGTCATTTATAGTGACTGGATCATTAGCGAAGCTGTGTCCGTATGTGAAGGTTTTCTATAAGGATCCAGTCATTTATAGTGACTGGATCATTGGCGAAGCTGTATCCTGCTATGTCATGAAATCAATCAAATGCATTCCCTGCAGACTTAAATGTTAACTTTGTAACTGTGCATATAAGAAATAAAGTATGGGACAAACAATGATTGAGAAGATACTGGCAATGCATAGTGACAGGAAGATTGTTCATCCTGGTGAAGTCATTAATGTCAGGATCGATACGAGGGTGGCCAGGGATTTTGGAGGTGCCAATGTAGTTAAACATCTCAGGGACAAAAGCCTGGGTATAAATGATAGTTCAAGGACATTTTTTACTTTCGATTGTAATCCAACAGGATCTGACCAGAAATATGCTGAAAATCAACATATTTGCAGAATATTTGCCAGGGAACATGGAATCAAAGTATTTGACATTAATCGTGGTATAGGAACTCATATTCTGATCGATGAAGGATTGGTATTTCCCGGGGCAACGGCTGTTTCAACCGACTCACATGCCAACCTTCTGGGTGCTATAGGGGCATTCGGGCAGGGAATGGGTGATCTTGATATCGCTGCAATCTGGAATAGTGGGAAAACGTGGTTCAGGATTCCTGATTCTGTAAAAATTATTTTAAATGGGGCTTTCCAACCTGGATTGAATGCTAAAGACATAATTCTGAATCTGCTGGCAAGATTTGGGGCAAACCGGTTGCTCGGATGTTCGGTTGAAATCACTGGTGAAGCTGTCCTTAAATTGTCAGTGGATGAGCGGATTACAATTGCTTCCATGGCTACGGAAATGGGAGCCTTAACAATCTTGTTTGAACCAAACCTTGATGTTATACGGTATTGTGAATCACGTGTTTGCCAGAAGATAGACCCGGTTGTTCCGGATAGAGATGCGATCTATTCCGAAATTTTTGAAATTCAGGCCAGTGAGTTTATCCCCATGATTTCCCGGCCAGGGAAGCCACATGACGCTGTTGCGGTGAATGAGGTAAAAGGAACAAAAATCGATTCAGCTTTTATTGGAAGCTGTACCAATGGCAGATTAAAAGATCTAAGGATTACTGCAGAAATATTAAAGAACAGAAAAGTTGCACCTGGCGTGATCCTAAAAATAGTCCCAAGTACTGATAAGATCTGGAACCTTTGCCTTGAGGAAGGATTATTCGAGATATTCAAGGATGCCAGGGCAATGGTTTCCAATGCAGGATGTGCAGGGTGTGCTGCAGGCCAGGTAGGGCAGAACGGTCCGGGTGAGGTAACAATCAGTTCGGGTAACAGAAATTTCCCGGGGAAGCAGGGAAAAGGAGATGTGTACCTGGCATCCCCACCTGTTATTGCTGCTTCTGCAATAGCCGGTTACATAACCACTCCAGACGATATTCCGGACAAACCAGCAGTATACATAACACCAAAGAAAAAAATAACTAAATCATCAGAGAAAACTATTCATGTTAAGGAAAAACCCAAAGTTATTAAAGGTAAAGTATGGTATATTGATCAGGATAACATTGATACGGATATGATTTTTCACAATCAATATCTTGCTGTCACAAATCTGGAGGAAATGGGTAAATACACTTTTAGTAATCTTAAAGGATATGAGGATTTTGCAAAAAAAGCAAAGACAGGTGACATAATCCTTGCAGGTAGGAATTTTGGTGCCGGTAGCTCCAGGCAACAGGCAGTTGATTGTTTTCGGTCATTGGGCATTCAATGTATCATAGCAGAATCCTTCGGGGCCATATATGAACGAAATGCAATAAACGCTGCATTTCCCATACTTTCGGGTCCAACGCTTAAAGATCTTGAAATAAAACAGGGTGACATTCTTGAAGTTAACTTTATGTCAGGTGATATTATCAATATGAGAAACAAGAAAAAAATTCAGGGATCAGCATTTTCTGAAGTACAGATGGAGATATATCAGAAGGGTGGACTTTTCTAAAACAGCTATCACGGATGAAGCGCACTTTTGTTGAAAAAATTTTAAATGCACGGGCAGGATCAATTATATTCAGTCGGCCAGACCTGATTCTTTCACATGATAATTCTGCAAGTATTTATAAAACATTCCAGAATATGGGTGGATCCAGGATCTTTGATCCTGATAAATTATTAATTGTCCTTGATCATAATGCCCCCCCAACGGATGCTAAAGTAGCAAATGATTACCAGGCCATAAGGGATATGGTTAAACACCTGGGAATCAATAAGTTTTATGATTCAGGAATGGGAATCTGTCACCAGATTATGTCCTCCCATGCCCGACCCGGTATGATTATTCTTGGAAGTGATTCTCATACTTGTACTGCCGGAGCTTTTAATGCAATGGCTGCAGGTATTGACAGGACTGAAACAGCTGGATTATGGAAGCGGGGTGAAACCTGGCTTAGAGTGCCTGAAAGCATCAAGATTACGCTGAAAGGGAAATTAAAAAAGGGAGTTTTTGCTAAAGACCTGTCCTTATGGATTATTGGAATGATAGGATCAGCCGGAGCCAATTATATGTCAATTGAATTTCATGGGGACGGAATAAAATCTTTGAGCATATCTGACCGCATGACCATCGCCAATATGGCCTCAGAAATGGGTGCAAAGAATGCAGTTTTTCCTGCAGATGAGACTTTAGTAGAATATTTTGGTGAAGATATTGCTGATAAGGTATGGTCCGATGATGGGGCAGAATATGTTGCAGAATATGAAATTGAACTGGATCACGTCATGCCCCTTGTTGCAGTACCTCATCATGTTGATCATATAAGGGCGGTTCATGAAGTGGCAGGCATAAAGGTCAACCAGGGCCTGATCGGGACCTGTACAAATGGAAGGATTGAAGATTTACGCGTCGCTGCAGAAATTCTGAAAGGTAATAGTCTTGCTGAGGAGTTCCAGTTGCATGTGATACCAGCTTCACGCGAAATTTATATCCAGGCTGTGAAAGAGGGGGTCGTAACAACTTTTTTAGAAACCGGTGCGACAATCCTGAGTTCATCCTGTGGCCCATGCCTTGGAACGGGTCAGGGAATACCGGCTGATGGCCATAAGGTCATTTCAACAGCTAACAGGAATTTCATGGGGAGAATGGGTAACAAAAATGCAGAAATTTATCTTGCCTCACCCGCAACAGTAGCAATTTCAGCCTTGAAAGGTGTCATAACTGATCCTAGTAATAAAGTATCGGGTGAAGTTTATCCCTATCAGCAGCAAAAGCAGGACGAGACGGTAATGATTGCAGGTGAGAGAAGAAAAATCAATGGTGTCTGGAATTATTCTGATGTGAATAACCTGAATACTGATCAGATGTTTGCCGGAAATCTGACATACAGCATCATAAGCTCTGATGGCCATGCCATCCTGCCGCATCTGTTTAAAGGTTTCGACCCGGCATTCGCAGAGGAGGTTAAATCCGGAGATATTATCCTGGCAGGTGAAAATTTTGGCTGTGGCAGTTCCAGGGAACATCCATCTGTGGGGCTTGCATATGCAGGTATCAGGGCAATCATTGTGAAATCAGTTAACCGTATCTTTTTTCGCTCTTCTATCAACCAGGGACTTGTACTGGTAGTCAATCCCCTGGTTGTTGACGCTTATAAGCCGGGTGACAGGGTGGATATTGACTTGAAATCAGGTCATATTCTTCTGAATGATAAGAAGTTCTATATTGATCCGTTGCCGGATAAATTAATAGAGGTGGTCGAAAAGAGAGGATTGGTAAATTGGATAAGGGAAAAATGAGAGGTAATAAAACCATTAACTGGCTGCTGGAAGGTGATCCTTCCGTACGGTGGCAGGTATATCTTGATCTGATTGATGCAGATGAAGAAACTGTCTGGCAGGAGAGAACAAAAATAGCATCAGAGGGATGGGGTGCAAGGTTATTGAAACTTCAGGATCCGGAGGGAACATGGGCAAATAAATTATATTCCCCCAAATGGACTTCCACAACTTATACATTATTACTTCTCAGAAGACTGGGACTTGATCCGGATAACGTTCAGGCACAGAAAGGAGCATTCATACTCCTGGATAAAGGTTTTTATAAAGACGGCGGCATCAACTTCTTCAAATCCTATCAATACGGGGAAACCTGTGTGACCGGCATGGTTCTTTCTATTCTTTCTTATTTTAATATTCAGGATAAAAGACTGATTTCCATGGCTGAACATCTCCTCGGACAACAAATGAATGATGGGGGATGGAATTGTGAACGTCCAAAAGGAGCAACACATGGCTCATTTCATACAACAATCAGTGTCCTTGAAGGACTTCTGGAATATCTCGAAAAATACACAGAGTTTAAAGAGGATATTGAAAAAAGCCGACGTGATGCTATGCAATTCCTGTTGAATCATCACCTGTTCAGATCTCACAGAACAGGAGAGGTTGTTGATCCCAAAATGACGAGGTTCTCTTTTCCGCCCAGGTGGAGATATGATGTGATGCGATCGCTGGATTATTTTCAGAAGATCAATGCTCCAAAAGATGACAGGTTTTCAGATGCCATAGATCTTCTGCTTAGAAAGAGACTTCCTGACGGGAGATGGAATTTGCAACAGAAACATACTGGTCGTGTGTATTTTGATATTGAAAAAACAGGAGAACCAAGCAGGTGGAACACATTGAGAGGTTTGAGAATTTTGAGGTGGTGGGAAGATAAAAGTCAATAATCTTAAAAACAAGACGAATAGCATATTAGAAAATTTAATTCGTGAAAGATTTCAGAATCGCGGTCATCGGCGCAGGAGCTGTAGGTGGCATAACAGCAGCTATTCTTAGAAAGTCGGGTTTGGATGTTTCCCTTGTAACCAAACACCCTCAGTTGGCAATGAAAATTTCACATGAAGGTATACATGCATTCGGACATTGTGGCGATATATGGATAAATGTACCTGCGGTCCCTGCGATCTCAGATCTGGAAGGCTACTTCGACCTTGCAATGATAGCCACAAAGGGATATGATATGTCTGAAGCAGCAGAAAAAGTGCTTCCTTACTTGAGGGATGATTCAAGAGTAATATCTATGCAAAATGGGATTTGCGAGGATGATCTTGCAAATGTAGTTGGTAAGGAACGTACAGTAGGTTGTGTTGTTGGCTGGGGAGCAACAATGAGGCATCCCGGTGAGGTGGAAATGACATCCGGAGGGGAGTTTGTAATTGGAAACTGGAAACGCGAAAAAGACATCTGGCTTGAAGATATCTGTGGGATCCTTAATTATATTGTCCCAACAAGAATTTCTGATAATATAGAATCAAGTCTTTATTCCAAACTAATCATTAATTCCTGCATCACAACACTGGGAGTGATTTCAGGTCTGTACCTGGGAGAAATCCTTGCAATAAAGAAAGCCAGGGATATTTTGATACATATAATTTCAGAAGCTATTAAAGTTGCAAATGCCATGGGAATTGAGGTAGAACCATTTGCTGGAAAACTGGATTATTATTCCTTTCTGAAAAAGGGATTGCTATCAAATTTTAAGCAACATTTGACCATCCGCGTGATAGGATATAAATACCGTAAACTAAAGTCTTCCAGTCTCCAATCAATTGAAAGGGGAAAACGGACGGAGGTAAACAATTATAATGGATATATTGCCATAAAAGGAAAGGAGAATGGAATTAAAACCCCTGTTAATGAGCAGCTTACAAGAATGGTAAAAGAAATAGAAGAGGGAAAAAGGAAGATAACACCGGAGAATTTTAAAGCACTTACTGGGTGACATGAAGTCACCCAGTAAGTGCTTTTATTGAATAATATTCCTTGAGTCACAAAAGCGGCCACGAGGCCACTTTTGTACATCTGGGAGTATTAATCACACTCAAATCTCTTATCTCACACAAACTGAAAACCTGGAACCGGGAACCGAGAACTACAAAAGCGGCCGCAAGGCCGCTTTTGTATGTACTCCCGGCGGGATTCGAACCCACGACCTACGGCTTAGAAGGCCGTTGCTCTGTCCAACTGAGCTACAGGAACAGTTTAGCGGCTGCAAAATTAAGAAAAAACGACCATAAATAAGGAAATTTTGTATTATTTTCAGATGACATTTCCATCTGAACTAATGTAGTGAAAACAGGTACAAGATTAAGAGTACTGATTGTGTGTAAAACAGGGGAAACTGGCATATTCCAGGCGATAAGATAGCAGATTATTCATAATAAACTTATTAACAATCATTCTAGCAATAGTCAAAATAATTAAATAACATAGTCATGACGATGAATCTGGAAGAATTCCGGGAATATGCCCACCAGTTTACAGACTGGATGGCCGATTATTACAGGAACATTGAAAAATACCCGGTCAAATCACAGGTGAAGCCTGGTGAAATATTTGAAAAACTACCGGATATGCCACCTCAGAGAGGTGAATCAATGGATAAGGTATTTGATGACTTTAATTCACTTATCCTCCCCGGTATAACCCACTGGCAGAGCCCGAATTATTTTGCATATTTTACGGCAAACACCAGCTTTCCGTCTATTCTGGCCGAAATGCTAACAGCAACCATGGCTGCCCAATGTATGATCTGGGAAACATCCCCGGCTGCGGCGGAACTCGAGGAAAAAATGATGAACTGGCTGAAAAAGATGATAGGATTACCTGAATATTTCGAAGGAGTTATTCAGGATACTGCCTCCACAGCAACGCTTGTTTCTTTACTAACCGCAAGAGAAAAATACACTGATTTCTCAGTGAATGAGTATGGTTATTCAGGAAATGAGAAACTCCGTATTTATTGCAGTACCGAAACACACTCATCCATAGAAAAAGCGGTAAAGATAGCAGGTCTAGGGAAAAATAATCTTATGAAAGTTGAAGTGGATCAATCCCTGGCAATCAACACTTCAGAATTGAGAAATGCAATTGAAAAGGATCTGCAAAATGGTTTGAAACCGTTTTGTATTGTAGCAACCCTTGGCACAACAGGTACCCTGGCCATCGACCCCCTTCATAAGATTGCAGGGATCTGTAATGAATATAAACTATGGCTTCATGTCGATGCAGCTTTTGCAGGCACTGCTCTAGTGCTGCCTGAGAACAGGTGGATGACTATTGGGATTGACCAGGCCGATAGTTTTGTTTTCAATCCCCATAAATGGATGTTTACAAACTTTGATTGCTCAGCTTATTTTGTGAAGGATAAGGAGGCTCTCATCAAAACGTTTGAGATACTACCCGAATATCTGAAGACCGGAACACGTGGTGTAGTGAATGATTATCGTGACTGGGGAATCCAGTTAGGAAGAAGATTCAGGGCATTAAAACTGTGGTTCGTAATACGTAATTATGGAGTGGAAGGAATCTCTAAAAAAGTGGACGAACACATTGAAATGGCCAAAGAACTGGCAGGAAAAATAAAATCTGCAAGTAATTTTGCCCTTTTCGAACCCCAGCATCTGAACCTGGTTTGTTTTCGCTATCAACCAGAGTATGTTCACGCACACGAAGAAATCAATGACCTGAATCAAAAACTACTTCAAAATCTGAATGATACCGGGAAGATTTTTCTCACCCATACAAAGGTAAACGGACTGATTACCCTCAGGATGGTAATAGCACAGACCTATTTGGAGAACAGGTATGTGGATAAAGCCTGGGAATTGATACAGAAGACAGCTAAGACCTTATAGGACTTATTAACACAGCATGCCAGTTGCACGTTTCACGCCTGCCCGGCTTGAATATGCCATAAACTTTTAACCTGCAACTCAGGTTAATTATTTATTTAATAAATATTTCTCGAGTAATTCTTTACCCTGCATGATTGCTTCACGGCCTGATGATTCAATACCATACCAGCCACGGTAACCCGAGTCATGACAAAGTTGAATCATCCGTCTGGTTTGTTCTTCATCAGGTTGATTCCTGTACGACATTCCTCCAGCCCAGGGCAGGGTTTTTTCCAGGTATTCATAATTATTAAAATTGGGTCCTGGTGATCTCCAGTCAGGGTATGTTCCAAAATAAAGGTTATTAACTTCTTGCATCAGGGCTACCATCCAATCCGCATCGTTTGAGAAGCCGCCATGATTTTCAATGAGGATACTAATATTTGCCGGAACTGCATATTCAAGCATCTGTTGATAGGTATCTGCAGCCCATTTAAGCGCCTCTTCCTTCGAAGCATCCTGGGGACCACGGCAATTTGTACGGATTGCAGTACAACCCAGAAACTGTGCAATATCAATCCATTTCTGATGATTGATCACGGTCTGTTTACGCTCCTCTTTATCAGGGGTGCAGGTTTCTCCTTCATCATCAATCATGATCAGAACCATCGTAACATTATAATCCTCTGCATTCTTTTTTAATCTTCTCAGGTATCCGTACGTCGGAACGTCAAAAAGGGTGTTAACAAATTCAATCCCGTTAATATCAAAGACTTCTCTTGCTATCTTCGGGAAATCAAGTGTTTTCCATTGACCATCTTGAATTTCACTAACAAGCGCCCATTGAGCAATAGAAATATCATCCTTCACGGTGCGCGGAGTCGGTGTTGTAGAAGGAATCTTAAAAGAACTCAGACTGACCAGACCGGCACTGGCAGCCAATGAATTTGTAAGAAAATTTCTTCGTGTCATCATTGTGATTAATTTTTACATTATTATCAGCAAATTAAATTACAAAAAGCTTCCTATATTTAAATCATTTATGTAAATATTTTATCTGACAGAGAAAATAATATTGTCTTAAAGGAAAATTTTGGATTATAATAGACCCTTGGAGCTTTTAAAGAGCTACAAAGGTTATAAAACAATACAAAATGCCAGATCGTTGGTCCTTACAAAATAAAAAAATGCTGATTACCGGTGGTACAAAAGGTATTGGCTATGCTATTGTCAAAGAATTCCTTGAACTTGGTGCAGAAGTAATATTTACCGCCAGAACCTCAAATAATGTAAGGGCTATGGAAGAGAAACTAAAGACCGAATATTCTGTGGTAAAAGGAATCACTGCCGATTCAACGAACCCGGCAGATCGTGAAATTGTGATTTTTGAGATCGAAAAAAGATGGAAAGAACTTGATATTTTTATTCATAATGCAGGAACGAATATCCGGAAGAAAATAAATGAATATACTGAAGATGAAATTGATCTTCTGATAGAAACAAATTACAGGTCGGCTCTTGAGTTCTCACGAAAATTATTTCCATATTTAAAGAAATCTAATCAGGGGAATGTTATATTCATTTCTTCAGTTGCAGGAATGGAGCATGTACGAACCGGGGCATTATATGGTACAACAAAGGCAGCCCTTATCCAGCTCACAAAAAACCTGGCTGTAGAATGGGCACCAGAACATATCCGTGTGAATGCGATTGCTCCCTGGTACATCAGAACGCCGCTTGCAGAACAAGTCATTCAAAATAAGGATTATCTGGAAGAAATTCTTGCAAGGACTCCTATGAAACGATTGGGTGAGACTGAAGAAGTTGCTGCTCTTGCCGCATTTTTGTGTATGCCGGCTGCTTCATATATAACCGGTCAATGCATCGCCGTCGATGGGGGATTTTCTGTAAATTTATTTTGAATCAGGTCAGGAAAAAAAGTAATTTAGCATTTATACTATACAACAATTTAGCAATTTAACAATCAATTTATTATGAAAAGGTTAATGATTATGATCAGCCTGTTATCAGGTTTGTTATTAATGATTCATGCCCAGCATGATACAATCAGAATCATTGTAATTGGAGCTCATCCCGATGATCCGGATGGTGATGCAGGAGGTACAGCAATCCTATGGAGCAAAATGGGACATGCCGTGAAGTTTGTATCAGTCACCAACGGTGATGCCGGTCACTTCGCAATGGGGGGAGGTGAACTGGCGAAAAGGAGAATCCAGGAAGCCAAAGAGGCTGGCAGGAGATTCGGTGTAGAATATGAAGTCCTTGATAACCATGATGGTGAACTCACTCCCGACCTGGAGATCAGGAAAGAAATCATACGTCTTATCCGTGACTGGAAGGCAGATATTGTTATTACCCATCGTCCCAATGATTATCATCCGGATCACAGGTATACAGCCATGCTGGTTCAGGATGCGGCCTACATGGTGATTGTTCCGAATATTGCAGCTGACACTCCTCCATTGAAAACCAATCCTGTATTTCTTTATGCACAGGATTATTTCAAAAAGCCCAATCCTTTCACTCCTGACATTGCTGTTTCTATTGATGATGTTATGGAACAGAAAATTTACGCAACAGCTGCGCATGAATCTCAATATTTTGAATGGCTGCCATGGACCGGTGGACGTCTTGATGAAGTTCCAACTGGTGAAAAGGAACGGCTTGATTACCTCGCAAACAGATATCGTGCAGGCGTATCACCAGAGGTCCGGGAAGCCCTGATCAAATGGTATGGAAAGGAAAAGGGATCAGCTGTTAAGTATGCTGAAGCATTTGAAATATGTGAGTTTGGGAGGCGTCCCAATGAAGAAGAAATTCTTAAATTATTTCCCATGCTGGGTAAAAAATGACCTGGCCGTTTTCCGAGAGCGATCTGTTCAATAATCACGCGGGTATTTAAATAGATTCAATATGACAGATACTTTTATTGCAACTGCTCAATTTGAACACCGAAGCAGAGATAAAGCATATAATATATCAAAAATTGAAGAACTCACTGCTGTTGCTGCAAAACATCATGCGTCGGTTGTCAGTTTCCATGAGATGTGTATTACCGGATATGCTTTTCTTAGAAGATCAGATGAACAGGAGATGCTGGAACTGGCGGAACCTGTCCCGGAAGGATCAAGTACAGAGCTGCTGATACAGATTGCATCAAGATATCAGGTAGCTTTGCTGGCAGGGCTACTTGAAAAGGATGGGACAAAATTTTATAACACATATATCTGTGTTAACCATGATGGGATGGTTGCAAAATTCAGAAAGTTACACCCTTTCATTAATAAATATTTGTCACCGGGAAATGAGTACGTTGTTTTTGAACTTTTTGGGAACAAATGTGGCATTCTGATCTGTTATGACAACAATGTTATAGAAAATGTAAGAGCTACCACCCTGCTTGGAGCTGAAATCATCTTTATGCCTCACGTAACAGGTTGTACACCATCAGCAATGCCAGGCAGGGATTATGTGAATCCACTGCTATGGGCAAACAGATTTAAAGATCCGGATGCACTGAGAAAGGAATTTGACAGCAGGAAATACCGTGAGTGGCTATTAAGATGGTTGCCGGCAAGGGCATATGATAATGGAGTCTATCTAATATTTTCTAATCCAATAGGTATGGATGACGATCAGGTTAAAGGTGGTGGATCTATGATCCTGGATCCTTTTGGGGACACCCTTGCAGAATGCCGTTCACTCGGGGATGAGGTAATCGTTGCTGATTGTACCGCTGATAAAGTTGATAAGGCCAGCGGAAAACGTTATCGCAATGCCCGGCGGCCTGAACTATACCGCAGCATCATTGGTATGGCCCACCACTCGGAGGTTAAAGTTGAATGGATGGAAGAAAAGAAAGATATGCTTTAATACCATTTAATAAAGTGAAAAATTAACTATAGATTAATCATGGAGAACAAACAGGATCATTCCCTGCCTTCTCTACCTTTAAACAGGTATTTCAGCCTTGCAGGATGACGGGATAAGTATGACTTGTTTGAATAAATTACAATAATTATGACTACAAATAAACAGGATGATTCAAAAGTAAATTCGGGACAATTTAAAACTGACAGATTAATGTCGCTGGATGCCCTGCGAGGGTTTGATATGCTCTGGATTATGGGAGGCAACAGGATTATCATTGCTTTAGCAGATCTTACCGGGCTGGCATTTTTTACCTGGGCGGCAAAACATATGCATCATGCTGTATGGGATGGCTTCAGGTTTTATGATATGATTTTTCCCCTGTTTCTTTTTATTGCAGGGGTCTCTATGCCGTACTCATTTGCAAAACGGAAAGCCAAAGGGGAAACGATGAAAAAAATATATCGTCATGTTTTTCAAAGGATGATCACCCTGGTGATTTTCGGTATTATTTACAACCAGTTTCTTCAATTTGACTGGGGCAATATCCGGTATGCCAGTGTATTGGGCAGAATTGGACTTGCCTGGTTTTTTGCTGCACTGATTGTCCTGAATAGTAATCCAAAATGGTGGTACGCATGGTTTGGTGGAATTTTATTGTTCTATTGGGCAATATTGATGCTTATTCCTGTACCCGGATTTGGAGCCGGGAATCTCACCATGGAAGGAAGTCTGGTCGGCTATATCGACAGGTTGTTGTTGCCCGGACGATTATACAAAGAGGTTCATGATCCGGAAGGAATACTTGGCACTATACCGGCGGTTGCGACTGCCTTAATGGGGGCACTAACAGGTAATTTCTTAAGGATAAGTGATCAGCAGATTAAGCGTCTATATAAGGGACTCCTGATAGGTGCTGCAGGAATAGTATCGCTTGGAATTGGATGGTTATGGGGGCTTATATTTCCCATCAATAAAAACCTCTGGACTAGCTCATATGTATTATATGCCGGTGGCTTGAGCCTGATATTGTTGTCCCTTTTCTATTTAATTATTGATGTCTGGGGATGGAAGAAATGGGCATTCTTTTTTGTAGTGATCGGACTGAATTCAATAACTATCTATATGTTACAGGCAGGGATAATCAATTTCCGCAGCAGCACAATGTTCTTTTTTGGCGGCCTGATCAAATCATTTTCAGAAAACTGGCAACCACTGATAACAGCCCTTGGTTATACAACAATATGCTGGATCTTTCTCTATATACTTTATCGAAAAAAAATATTCCTGAAAGTATAATCTTCAGGTTACCGGGTTCATATTCACAGCTCATTTCTTCAATGCACCCTCTCAAATCTACCTGAATCCTTCATCCTTTGACCTGTTTAATGACCCTGACATTTCACGATTGGGAACGGCGATATATATCCAAACCGAACAAACCTCTTCCGATAGTTACCGGGATTATCAGGACTCTCTGTACCCTGTACTCCGTTCCATCCCCTCTGCTCGATATCTCATGCTCCATGCTCCATTCTAATTACCCCATGCTACATTCTCATTTCTCTATGCTCCATGCCCCATGCTCCAAGCTCCATACTCCATGCTCCATGCTCCATGCTCCATGCTCCAGGCATTTACATCAATTCAGCCTGGGTCAGATAGTCGAAGCTCATTTTAACACTTTCGAACATATCACCCTTGCTGAGGTCCTGTTCGACAAAGCACATTTTCATTCCGGCTGTTTCGCGCACGGCGAATATCCTTTCAAAATCGATGGTGCCATGTCCAACCTCTGCAAAAGCTTTTTCTTCTGAATCCTCCATATCTTTTAAGTGCCAGAGTTCAAACCGTCCAGGGGCCTTGTTTAAATAAGCAACTGGATCCTGTCCGCCTTTTGTGATCCAGTACATGTCGAGTTCAAACTTAACCAGTTCAGGGTCTGTTTCTTGCAGGATAAGATCATATCCCATCTGTCCGTCATGAGAGATAAATTCAAAATCATGGTTGTGATATGCAAATTGTTGTCCGGCTTCTTTACATATTTCACCGAACTGATTGAATCTTTCAGACCATTTTTTATAATCGTCAATTGTTTTTCTTTCGTCTTCAGGGATAATGGCGTAAACAGTGTACTTAACATCGATAGAAGCCATATCCTCTACTGTTATCTTCCACTGATCAAGAATGGAAGCCCTGCTTTCTTCCGTTGTAAGCTCCGTAACAACATGCATGCTTGGCAGTGCCATCCCCAGATCTGTAATTATTTTAAGAAATTCCGATGGTGATTTACCAAGGATCATCCGTTCTCCGTAACCATACCCTTCGATGTTTTTATATCCAATCTCAGCAACCTTTTTCAATGTTCCTTCAAGGTCTTCATTTAGTTGGTCGCGAAGGCTGTAGATTTGTAAACCCAGAATGTCAGTAATACCTGTATCCAATACAACTTCACCGGAAGCAGGTTTTTTCCCTGACTTGCAGGCATATTGTGGTATAACCAGGCTACCTGCAGTCAGAATAGTCGTTGTTCTGATAAAATCACGTCTGTTTTTCATATGATAATTAATTAAGAGGTAAATTTGACAATGTACTTAGCTAAAGTAAATAAAATTACTTTATCCTTCAATTGAATAGAATTATTAATTTGAAAATTATATGGATAATGAAAGAATCTTATACTTTTTATTATTTTATAAATGACTCTCCATGGATTTAAAGAGCTCCAGGAGCTCCAAAATCCACAAGGAACTTAAAATCCTTGCGAAAAAAGCAACCTTTGAGGTGTTTACAACCCTCCAAGAGTTTAAGAAGCTGCAAGGGTCAAGAAAATAATTATCTTAGGAAATCAATTATTATGTAATTCATAGAGAATAAAATGAAGATCTCTGCAATCTTGTTAAAGAAGGCCATTGCCATCCTGTCTAAAGGTGATTCTGCCACTTCAGTGGTAAATTGTGCTATTGTTATTATTGTTTTGATCGGTATGTCGGCTTGTCGGGACCAACGGGAGAAGGAATTCAGGGTCGAGGATCTTGGATTTCATCCCAACATCCTCTGGATAACGTGTGAAGATATTACCGCTTCTCTTGGGTGCTATGGTGATTCTGCGGCCAACACACCCATCCTTGATCAGCTGGCCAGGGAGGGAATCAGGTATACCAATGCGTTTTCTGTAGCAGGTGTCTGTGCACCAAGCCGGCATGCCCTGATCACCGGTATGTACCCGACAAGCACCGGGGGGCATCATATGCGTACCATTAATAATCTGGTTGAGGATCTGCCGGATTATGGAGTGGTTCTTCCTCCCGAAGTCAGGTGTTTTAGCGAATTACTCAGAGCTGCCGGATATTACTGCACTAATAACCAGAAAACTGATTACCAGTTTTATGCACCGGTAACTGCTTGGGATGAATGTGATTTTGATGCACACTGGAGAAAACGGCCACCCTTGAAACCTTTCTTCTCAATTTTTAATTTTATAACGACACATGAATCAAGACTATGGACTCAACGTTGGGAACCTTTGCTAATAGATGAAGCCAGAGTTCCCATTCCTCCCTATTTCCCTGAACATCCAACCATCAGGAGAGATGTGGCCAGAAAATATTCCAATATTGCCGAAATGGATAGACAGGTGGGGATTATTCTTGATCAGCTTAAGGCAGATGGCCTGCTCGACAGCACTATTATTTTTTTCTATTCCGATCACGGGGGAATGTTGCCACGTGAAAAAAGGGAATTATATGATACCGGCCTGCGCGTTCCTTTAATAATCCGGTTTCCGGGAAAAGCAATGGCCGGGATGGTCATTCATGAGCTCGTATCATTTGTGGATTTTGCACCAACCGTTTTATCAATTGCCGGTGTGTCCATTCCTGATTATATGCAGGGACAAGCCTTTCTGGGTCCTCAAAAGCCGGATAAGCCAAGATCATACATATTTGGAGGACGTGACAGAATGGACACAGAATACGATATGGTAAGGGCAGTGAGAGATAAGCAATACAAATATCTCCGCAATTATTTTCCTGAACTCCCATTTGTCCAGGAAATCGAGTACCGTAAACAAATACCAACGATGCAGGTACTTTATGAGTATGATCAAAAGGGACTCTTTGAAGGTATTCAGAAATTATGGTGGAGAAAAACAAAACCGGTGGAAGAGCTGTATGATCTGTCGAAGGATCCATGGGAATTAAATAACCTGGCTCTGGATCCTGAACATGCTGATAAACTTGAAGAAATGCGGGATGCTCTTAAAAACTGGCAGGAAACCTTTGGGGATAAAGGATTTATACCTGAAAAAGATATGGTCTTAGAAATGTGGGGAGGAAATATTCAACCTGTCTCAAGCCCGGTTAATTTTAACCTTGATGGTGATCTGCTTGAAATTACATGTGATACAGATGGCTCATCTATTGCATGGCGATATAAAGGTAAAGGTGATCCCGATCAATGGTATCTCTATACCGGTCCGGTTCCGTTATCAGGACCTGTCGTCATTGAGGCCATGGCCAACAGGATTGGGTACGAGGATAGTGAAATACGGTATTTCGAATATAAATAGCAAAAAGCAGAATACGTATACTTTAAGTTTAACGACATTTGAGGAATAATTTATGATTAATGAATTATGGATTTTAAGCAGTTTGAAATACTGACCTTTGATTGTTATGGTACCCTGATCGATTGGAAAAAAAGTATTCTGGATATCATAATACCTGTGATCAATGCTTATCATCAGGATATAACAAGGGATGAGCTGTTTCAATTATTTCTTGAAGCGGACCATAAGTTTGTAAGTGTGGAGTACAGACCTTACAGGGATATTCTTATCGATATTATAGAAGAGATCGGAAAACATCTGAACCTGGATCTTCTTTCACGTGACAAGACATGTCTTGTTGACCGGTTTGGAGACTGGACACCTTTTCCTGATACGCATGATGCTCTTCTTGAATTACATAAAAAATTCAGGTTAGCAATTATATCCAATGTTGACGATGACCTTTTTGATATTACAAAAAGGTGCCTGGGTGTTAGATTTGATTTCATCATCACTGCCAAGCAACTGGGATCCTATAAACCATCCCTGAATAATTTCGTTAAAGCTTTGGAAGTACTTGGAGTACCTTCCGGCAAAGTGTTGCATATAGCTCAGAGTGTTTTTCATGATATTATACCTACGAACAGGCTGGGTTGGAAAAATGTATGGGTGAACAGGTATGGTGATCCGGAAAGATCTGATCCGGCTGAATTTCCTGACCTGGAAGTACCTGATCTGGAAGCTTTAGTAAAGATCATAAATATGGAAATTGAAAGTTAAGACCATGAAAAATCCTGTTATTTATCTTTTCTTTAGCATTATTCTTTTCACACAATGCAGGAACTGGACAGCTCATAAGGTTGAGATATCCGGTGAACTTAAAAAATGGCACCGGATTACACTAACTTTCAGCGGTCCTTCAACCAGCGAGAATGATTCAACAAATCCGTTTCTGGATTACCGTCTGGATGTTAAATTCGTAAACGGAGACCGGGAATACTTGGTGCCGGGGTACTTTGCTGCGGATGGTAATGCAGCTGAAACCAGTGCTATTGCAGGCAACAAGTGGAGAGTTCACTTTTGCCCTGATAAGGAAGGTGTCTGGACATACACGGTCTCATTTAAATATGGTAAAGAGATTGCTGTTGCAGATGACACTGTTTCAGGAAAAGCAGTCTATTTTAATGGACAGGAAGGGAATTTTGAAGTTGCAGCAACGGATAAAACAGGTAGAGATTTCAGGAGTAAGGGAAAATTGCAGTATGTCAATGAGCATTATCTGCGTTTCTCCGAAACGGGCGGATATTTCCTGAAAGGCGGTACCGACAGTCCTGAAAATTTTCTGGCTTATGAGGATTTTGATGGTACAATACCAGGAAGAGCGAAAGAACAGCGTCCGGGCGATAATATACCCACAACAAGATTGCATACATACAGACCGCACACTGCAGACTGGCAGGATGGTGATCCTGTCTGGCAAAAAACCAAAGGTAAAAATATAATTGGAGCACTGAATTACCTGGCATCCAAAGGAATGAACTCAGTCTACATGTTGACAATGAATGTGGACGGAGATGGCGATGATGTATGGCCCTGGACTAACAGAGGTGAACGATACAGGTTCGATTGCAGCAAGATGGACCAGTGGGAGATTGTTTTCTGTCACATGGATCATATTGGTATCATGCTGCATTTAGTCACCCAGGAGACCGAGAATGAATGCCTGCTTGATAATGGTGATACCGGTATTCAAAGAAAATTATATTACCGAGAACTGGTTGCACGTTTTGCACACCATCTTGCTATCATATGGAACCTGGGTGAGGAGAACGGACCTGCCGGTTTTTCACCTCTTGGGCAGACAGACCAACAAAGAAAGGATGCGGCAACCTATTTAAAGAAAATCAATCCCTATAAAGATCTGATTGTAATCCATACGCATTCATCAGATGCAGACCGGAATAAGATTATCACCCCATTGGTTGGTTATCCTGATATGGATGGCCTTTCAATCCAGGTTGGAAACTTGTTCAATACTCATGAACAAACACTCAAATGGCTCAGAATGTCTAATCGGTCAAATAAACTGTGGGTTGTCTGCGTGGATGAAATTGGACCTTCACATATAGGTGTAAAACCGGATTCAGCTGATGTGAATCATGATGATGTCCGGAAATATGTATTGTGGGCAAACCTGATGGCCGGCGGTGGTGGTGTGGAATGGTATTTCGGCTTCCTTTATCCGGATAATGACCTGAGCTGTGAGGATTGGAAATCAAGGGATGAAATGTGGGATCAGACCAGGTATGCTCTCCAGTTCTTTCAGAATCATCTTCCATTCTGGGATATGATAAGTAAGGATGAACTTACAAAATCGGATAATGACTACTGCTTAGCAATAGAAGGTGAGATTTATGCTATTTATTTGCCTGAAGGAGGTACCACGCTAATCGACCTGAGAGGCCAGGAGGGAGAGTATGTCATAAATTGGTTTAATCCCCGAAAAGGAGGGGAAATGTTTGTGGGAACACAAAATTATACCTCCGGCGGACAGGTCAGTGAAATTGGTTACCCTCCGGAGGAACCGGATAAGGATTGGGTCGCTATAGTAGTGCTGAATATTTAGAATAAATTCTCCGGTACCTGTACTGTCAGTACCTCTCCTTTTGCACAGATTTTTCCTTCAGAAAGGAGGTCCACTTCAACAAATACTTTCCTGCCCTTAATATCTTTTATCCGGCCCCGCAATTCCAGGATTGAATTGATAGGCGTTGGTTTGAGATAATCAACTTTGAGGGATGCTGTCAGGAACCTGAAGGCAGGCTGTGTATCCATTGCACGCTTTTCCTCCCGGTATTTTGCTGCGGCAGCTGTAGCTGTACTATGACAGTCGATCAGGCTGGCAATTAATCCTCCGTAAACATAACCGGGAACAGCAATATGATAATGTTCCGGTTTAAAATGGCAAACGGATTCATCCCCATCCCAGTAACTTTTGATATGGTACCCATACTTATTAAGATGGCCACAACCATAACAATAGCTGAGATCGTCGGGATAATAATCCTGGAAGGCCTTCATCTTCATGAGTGAAAAAAATGTTAATTAATAAATTGAATAAATAAGATGATTAGGATTTAGAGAAATTCTGTCCTTTCATTGATAACCGCAATAATCAGGGATTTGTAAAGGTATGTATTAATGACTAATCTATAACAACTTACCAGTATTAAGTGACATGGCTTTAATAGTAAAATATCTTAGGAAATATTTTTTGGAATGGAATTATCGCAGAGATTTGAGATTTTGAGCTGTTCTATAACATATCATTCCATCAGCGAGATTTATTAAATCCGTGGATAAAATAGTTGGAATAGGTTTAATGATCCAGTCATTTATAGTGACTGGATCACTAGCGAAGCTATACCCTGCAGTTGAATAAATATTGTTAAAGAATTCATAAATTTCATCTTTGGAGCATCTGGAAGTAGAGAAGTTATGACCTTTGTATTACTTGGTTAATAAGACACCAGATTACATTTAACCGTTGGCAAAAAAAAAATGTTTAACTTAAGGAACTTGAGCTAATGATATGATTAGATCAAAATATATCGTATTAATTATATTTATTCATCTAACCAGTTATATAAGGGCTCAGGACACAGTTAATTATCCGAAATCTATTCTGAACCAACCTGGCAACATCCATCCATTAAGTCGTCCTAAAAATGTGGATCATACGCAAGATTTTCAATTCGCTATTGTAGCTGACAGGACCGGTGGTGCCCGGGATGGAGTATTCGAATTTGCTATCGAGAAACTCAATTTGTTACAGCCTGAATTTGTAATGAGTGTCGGAGACCTTATCGAAGGTTATACTGAAGATAGGGATGAGATCTATCGTCAATGGAAAGAAATTAATGGATTTATTGAAATGCTGCGTATGCCATTTTTCTATGTACCAGGAAATCATGATTATCACAACGAAGTTATGGCGGAGGTCTGGAAGGAGCTATATGGGCCCTCGTATTATTATTTTATGTATAAAGATGTGCTGTTTCTGTGCCTGAATTCTGAAGAGTCATTTCATGAATATAATTCCGGTGGAATAGGAGAATCTCAATATGAGTTTGTAAAACTAGTACTTGAAAAGCATCCTGACGCAAGATGGACCTTTGTCATGATTCATCAACCCCTGTGGCTCAGTGAGAACGGAGGTTACTGGAAAGAAATAGAAAGTTTGTTAAAAAGAAGAAAACATACTGTTTTTGCCGGACATGTCCATCGTTATATGAAATATGAGAGAAATAATGGAAAATATTTCACGCTTGCTTCAACAGGTGGAATAAGTCAGATGAGAGGACTGAATTTTGGTGAGTTTGACCATATTGTATGGGTAACCATGACCGAAGATGGACCGGTTATAGCAAATATGTTGCTTCCTGGAATATGGAATGAAAATGTTGTTACAGAAGAAGTTAATAATATGATATATGCAGAAAAAATCCTGATTGAACCTGTATTTACCGAGGATTCTTATTTCAAACAGGCACAATTCAAGGTCCTGTTGACCAATGATACCGACTATCCAATGTGGGCATATCTGGCATTCAGTGAAAATCAATTTTTATTCACGGATGAATCCATTTATGAGAAAAAAGTTGAAGCAAATTCCGGTGAAATGCTTATGATTCCTGTGAACTCATCACAACGTGTTGAAATAAATAGGTTAGAACCTCTCATCATGAACGCGTTATTTATATATAAATATGAGGATTTAAGGGAGATTCAGGTTGAAAAGAAATATGCTTTTGCTCCAATAAAAAAAGAATACGCTCATTTTACCAGAACTAAGATCTGGGTTGATGGTATGCTCGATGAGTGGCAGGGACTTCCTTTAAGGGTTAATGGCAGTTCCTATAAAACAGAAAATATTCAGGAATATTTCGGAGATTATGATGGCAGTTTCGAATTTGATATACGTTATGATTATGAAAATCTGTATATCGCTATGTCGGTTTGGGATGATGAGGTGGTCCTTGATAAAAATGGATCACCCTGGTCCCAGGATATTGTTCGTATTTATCTGGATGCCAGACCATTGGTTCTAAGTTCGAACGGTAAAGATCAGGATCAGTTTGAGGATTTTCTTTATATCTCATTCGCACCTTCGTCAGGTAGAAAAGATAATATCGAAATATTCCAGCAGGATCGGATGCCCTTAAATATAACTGCCGCTACAAAAAGTACAATTGCAGGTTTTGATATCGAATTGTCAATACCTCTTCATTATATTCAGGAGAAAAATGGGAGCGATTGGCAAAATTTCAGGTTTAATGCTGCTTTTATTGACTGCGATCAGAATAATTCAAGAACCGGTATCTGGTATATGCCCGAGTGGAATTCCTCTAAGAACTTTGTGGGGTCGGGGATATTTTTTCGAAAAGAAGAATGAATTTATATATTTCAACAAAATATTAATATTTCTGAATTATTTCTAAATTTGAAATCATATTTTAACTTAGTCTTAATAAAATTTAAATATTAATTGTAAAATCCGATCTGATTTACTATACAAATCAGTTATAGAATTTAATCGGATTCATTCAGGGTATAGCTTTAATAAATATTTGTATTTCAATATATTCGGTTTCGTCGCAGAATGATTTGGAATTAAATTTATGATGAATATCGTATTTCTTGATAAGAAAACAATTGGGAATGTAGATAATTTCAATCTGCTTCATAAACTGGGGAATGTTGAGGTTTTTGATCAGACAGGACCTGATCAGGTTATTGACAGGTGTAAAGCGAAAGATATTATTATCACGAACAAAGTGGTAATAAACAGGCAAGTAATAGATGCACTTCCATCATTGAAACTTATATGTGTCGCGGCAACAGGTGTCAATAATGTGGATGTTGAATATGCAAAGGAAAAGGGTATAGAAGTCAGGAATGTTGTTGCTTATTCTACAGATAGTGTTGCACAGTCGACTTTTTCTATGCTCCTGTTTTTACTGAACCGACTTTCCTATTATGACGCCTATGTGAAGTCAGGGGCCTATGCAAGGAGTGATATTTTTACCCATCATGGGCCGGCTTTCTGGGAACTTGCCGGAAAACGATTCGGTATCATTGGCCTTGGTAATATTGGCAGAAGGGTTGCCAGGATCGCAGAAGGATTCGGCATGGAAGTGGTATTCTATTCCACGACAGGAAGGAATAACAATATCAATTATAAGCGATTTGACCTGGATACATTATTAAAAACCTCAGATGTTGTTTCTATCCATTCTCCACTTTCTGAAACAACACGCGACCTGATAAATTATAGCAAGCTGAAGCTTATGCGTCCCTGTGCCATTCTATTAAATACCGGCAGGGGCGGAATTGTTAATGAAGCCGACCTTGCCAGGGCATTGAATGAGAATGTGATTGCTGCAGCCGGGATCGATGTTCTGGAAAGAGAACCAATATCCTCAAATAATCCATTATTAAAAATCTACGATAAGGATAAAATCCTCTTAACACCCCACATTGCCTGGGCCAGTATGGAATCCCGGGCCCGCCTGGTTGAAAAAGTAGCAAAAAATATCGAAGCCTTTAAACGGGAACAGGGGTATTAGTTCTTGGTTGTCGGTTGCCAGTTCTCGGTTTAGAATCTAGATTCAGGTTCTCGATTCTTAGTTTTCAGTTCTCAATACCAGGTTTTTAGCTGTCAGTTCTTACTTCCGGGTTCTCGGTTGGAATTTAGAATCATGTTCTCGGTTCCGGATCCCGAAAACTGTATCCACATTAGGTGGATTGCTAGTTTTTCAAGGATCCTCGAATTTCTAAGCATCAGCCTCAGGTTGATTGCAGAAATTCGGGATTCTCGGTTCCCGGTTGCAGGTTCTCGGTTCAGAGTCTGGATTCAGGTTTTTGGTTTTGCCCTTTCCGAATGCCATTCAGGG
>LJUQ01000207.1 GCA_001304505.1 Bacteroides sp. SM23_62_1 | reverse complement strand
CACCTGTCGCTACTACGGTTATCAGCGGTCATGGCACAGTACAGACGATCACCCTGACGGCCGATGATGGTAATGGCAATACCGCCCAATGCACCTTTAATGTGACGTTGAGTGATACGATCAACCCGACGATCAGTTGCCTGGCAGACAGGAAAGAATTTGTTGATGCAGGTGATAACTTTACTTTACCGGATTATACGGGAGAAGCAACAGCTTCAGATAATTGTTGTCCTGTTCCATCAATAGCAATTACACAAAATCCGATAGCCGGGACGATTATAAGTGGTGTAGGGACGACCCAGACGATTACCCTGACTGCGAACGATGGAAACGGGAATACAAGCCAATGTACATTTGATATTACATTATCAGACTCAATTACACTAAATATAACCTGTCCTGGTAACAGAACGGAATATGTTGATAATAACTGTGATTTCATTATACCCGATTATACTGTTCTGGCTGTAGTTGATGACACTTCTGCAACAGTTACCCAATCTCCTGTTATTGGAACTGTTGTTAGTGGACATGGATCAGTTCAGATAATTACCCTGATTGCTGAGAATAGTTATGGTGACACGGCTCAGTGCACGTTTGACATTACCCTGCTGGATACGGTATCCCCAACAATAACCTGTCCTGACGACAGAATTGAGTATGTCGATGCAGATTGCAGCTTCACCATTCCAGACTTTACTGCTCTGGCTGTAACCAATGATAATTGTGGAGCGGTGACCTTATCACAGGTACCCATTTCGGGAACTGCGGTTACAGGTCACGGAACAATGCAGCCCATTACTCTGACAGCAAATGATGGCAATGGTAATATTACCCTATGCCAGTTTAATGTAACACTGGCAGATACAACTCCCCCAATTATTGTATGTCAGGATGTGACAGTTCCACTGGATATTACCGGCAAGATATCTATCACTGCTTCACAGATCGATAATGGGAGTACCGACAATTGTGATATAGATACGATGTACCTTGATAAATATGATTTCACATGTGCCGATGTAGGAGTCAATTCAGTTGTGTTCACAGTAGAGGATATGGGTGGAAACAGCAGTGTATGTATAGCAAATGTAAACATTCTGGATACCGTATCGCCATCCGTAACTTGTCCGGCAGATATAATAATATCAGCTGATCCTGGCGATTGCAGTGCGATTGTCACAAGCATTGCTCCGACAGCAACGGATAATTGCAGTATTGAAAGTGTGAGGTATGATCTCTCCGGTGCTACCATTGGTTCAGGTAATGATGATGCAAGTGGTGAGATCTTTAAGGAAGGAGTGACAAATGTCACCTATCAGGTTTACGATAAAGGAGGGAATGTTGATTCCTGCAGCTTCATAGTCACAGTGACGGTAACATCTGAACCACCTGACTTGGCCATGAGTGATCGTGATACAATCTGTGCCGGTGATGGGAATATTGTACTCACCTATAGTGGAGGGACAATGACAGAGGGTGGAAATGCTCAATGGTATGATGATCCGGTATTCAGCAATCATATTGGAAGCGGAAATGACCTGGTATTACCGGCACCAGTGATTACAACAACCTATTATGTAAGATTTGAAGGTGTTTGTGATACAACCTCAGGGGTATCGGTGACTGTTGTTGTAATGGATCTGTCAACAGCTCCGGTATCTGCGACCAGTGACCGTGACACAGTGTGCAGCGGAGATGGTACGATTATTCTTTCTTATACAGGCGGTTTAGCAGGCCCCGGAGCCGTTGCATCCTGGTATACTGATGCCACATTCACCAACCAGATAGGAACAGGAAATAACCTCCCGATCGCTGCGCCAACCGTGGAAACCACTTATTATGTCAGACTTGAGGGTGTTTGTGACACTACCGCTGCAGTTCAGGTAACTGTCCATGTTTATCCTGTCCCTGATCCTCAATTTATTACACAGACTGATGTCGTCTGCCCGGACAGTGGACCGGTAGTATATGCTGTATCCGGATTAACAGGATCTGGCTTCAACTGGACTTTAACAGGTGGAACCATTACCAATAATCTTGGTGATTCGGTATATATTGACTGGGGAAATCAGGTTGACAGTTATCAACTTACAGTAGTTGAGACCAGTAAAGATGGTTGTATTTCATCACCATTAACCATCGATGTTTTGGTAACCGCACCAACAGTTGACCTGGGAGACGATCAATTCATCTGTGACAATGAGACAGCCATCATTACTCCTACCGTTTCCAGTACAGTCGTAAGCCTGCTCTGGCATGACGGAACCTCTTCAACATCCTATATGACAGACACAACAGAGTTGGTTAGTATAATGGTATTTGATCAATATGCATGTTCTGCTTCAGATAGTGTACAGGTTACAGCCAGCAGGTCTCCGGTGGTTAATCTCGGTAATGACACAATATTATGTGGAGAATCGTCCCTATTGCTTGATGCCGATAATGCAGGTGATACTTACGAATGGTCAACGGGAGAAACAGCCCAGACGATTACAGTTTATAAAGGCAGGCAGGATATATGGGTGGTGGTTACAAATGAGTTCGGCTGTTTGGATAGGGATACAATCTCAATTTATGAATGTTCAGTTAAGGATTTATTTGCCAATATTCCGAATACAATCACACCAAATGGTGATAATGTCAATGACACATGGTATTTCGATGAAGCACTGTTATTTCCTGATATCGAGATAGAGATTTTTGACAGGTGGGGTCAGCTGGTCTGGAGGTCAGAAAAGGGCTACCCGGAGCCATGGGATGGACGTTCATTGTCAGGCAGAGAAATGCCTATGGATTCATACTATTATGTCATTGAACTTAATGATGGGTCGGAACAGGTAATTGGCACAATTACGATTGTAAGATAAGTATAAGATTTTTAATGTTAACGCGTTGAGCTATTGAATAATGCAAATTATTAAATAGGAAACTTTATATGCATCCACGCCAGTGGCGCGGGTTCATATAAATCTGATTATTAATATATTCATTCTTAATAGCACAATGCGTTGAATTAATGAAATCAAAGCATAGTCATAGATTGGTATGAAAAAGACAGGGGTAAAGGATTGTATGATGGCATACAGGCAGTTTGTCGGATTTTTAATAATATTGCATCTTTTTGCCATTTACTTATACATCGAAATGTAATAAGTCAACGGCATTTTTTATGAAAATAAAAATAAAATATCTTATTCTGGCATTGCTTGCCTTCATTTCCACAAAGGGATTAGCGCAACAGCTGCCTTTGTACAGCCAGTACATGATGAATAAATTCCTGCTTAATCCGGCTGTAGCAGGGAGTGAAGGGTATACTGCTTTTAACCTGACGGCGCGCGAACAATGGATAGGATTTAAGGATTCTCCAAAAACACATGCCTTAAGTGCTCAGACAAGGGTACTGAAAAACAGCTTTGTTTCAAAAGGTCACTCTGTCAGACGAAAAAGAAGGAGCACATCCAGAAGTGGAAGGATTGGACTTGGTGGTTATGTTTTCAATGACAATACAGGACTGGTTAGCCGGACAGGGTTTCAAATTACATATGCATATCATATCATGATACAGAAAGGACAGCTTTCCTTTGGATTATCAGGGACTGCCTACCAGTTTAAGGTGGACAGGGAAGATATACGGTTGTATGAGCAGGATGATGAACTGATCAATAGTTTTGATAATGCTATGTTTATACCGGATGCGGATGTTGGTATTTACTATTCCGATCCAAAAATGTATGCAGGCCTGTCAGCATCACAATTATTTCAGTCATCATTAAAATTTGGAAACAGGGGTTATGAGAACTACAGGTTAAAGAGGCATTATTATCTGATGGGAGGATATAATTTTGATGTATCTGATGATATGATCCTGGAACCCAGTTTGCTTGTAAAGGCATCTGAAGGATGGAGTTTTCAGGCGGATATAGGGGCAAAAATGTACTTTATGGAAGATTACTGGGGCGGACTGATGTTCCGTACAGGTGGGGCATTGGTCCTGATAGGAGGTGTGAAAATTGATAAATTCTATATTGGTTATGCTTTTGATTACACCCTCAGCAGTATGATGAAACACAGCTTTGGTTCACATGAATTTATGCTTGCCCTTAAACTGGGTGACAGCGCCAGAAGGTACAGGTGGTTGATCAGGTATTAACACTTTTTGCGGTTAGAATTTCTATGTTCCAGTATTATAGGTGATATTTGAAGAGACGTGCCACGGCACGTCTCTTCAAATATCTAATTATTAATATATTCGCCTTAACCGCACAACAGGTCAGGTACTAATATAGACCTATTCAAACGACTTTTGCTTTTGGAATTGATATATAAAAAATGCTTCCTTTTTTCAGCCTGCTTTCAGCCCAGATTTTTCCACCATTCTTTTCAATAAATTCCTTACAAATGATAAGTCCCAATCCTGTTCCTTTTTCGTTTGAAGTACCCGGTCTGACTTTACTGACATCGATACGAAAAAGGTTTTGAAGATCCTCAGGAACCATTCCAATTCCATTGTCCTTGATCGAAACAACAACATGTTCATTTGCATCCTCTGCATAAATCGATACTTTTCCATTTTCATGGGTATATTTTATCGCATTTGATAACAGATTCCGAATTACTGTATTGATCATGTCTTCATCAGCATGGACATACATTTTACGATCAATGGCTGAATGAAGTTCAATATTTTTAACACTGGCAGCCTGTTTCATTAATTCAATATTAAGGTCGACAATGAATGAAATATCAAACCGGACTGGTACAATATTTATCTGATTGGTTTGTGACCTTGACCAGTTTAACAAATTTTCAAGCAAATTATATCCTTTGCTGGCTGATTCATTCAAAAGGTCAATAAATTTGTCAAGCTCTTCAGGTTGATAGAATTTCTGGTGCTGTTTTAATAAGGTACAAAGATTGAGGATTGTATTAAAGGGATTTCTCAGATCATGTGAAATGATTGTAAAAAATTTATCTTTTGTAGCAATCAGTTCCGCCAGTTCCCGGGTTTGTTTTTCAAGTTTCTTCTTTTGTTGCTTCAGTTCATTTTCAGCTTCTTTTCGCAGTGTAATATCATCCAGGATCACAGCAATCTGATCCGGCTTGGGTGAATATGTGTGTATCCTGAAATGTTTTTTTGTCCGCCTGGAGTACCTTTCAATAGTAAATGGTCTTCCTGTTAAACCTACATTTGCCAGCTGAATAATCAATTCTTCCTTCATCTGTGGCACCATCTCCCGGAGGGTTTTATTAATTATATCACCCGGGAAATTAACAATTTCCTTAAAGGCCTCGTTGATTTCCAGTACCTTAATATCATAGGCCTTGCCCTGGTCGTCCATGATCAATTCGCCGAGCACAAATCCACTGCTCATATGATCAAAAAGCAGCCTGTATTTCTCTTCACTTTCCTGCAGCAGTGTTTCGCCCTTTTTACGTGGTGTGATATCAACAATGACACCATTAATGATATTTTCTTTCCGGTCAAGATATGCCGAATACAAGAGGGTCCTTTTCTGCCCTTTCCCATCATAAATATTTAATTCATAATTCTCCAGAGAACCTTTTTCTTTTAATAACCTGATCATCTTCTCGCGGCCGCCGGGTTCTGTGTAACTTTCAAGGATAGAATATTTTTCCCTCATTTCCTCCAGGTTGTCAAATCCTAAAACATTCAGAACAATTTTATTTGCATATTTTAACTCACCTGAATTCAGATCTGTCTGGATAATACCAACAAGGAAATGCTCGAAAAAATCCCGTGGGATTTTCTTTCCAAGTTCCTCTAACAGATTCTCCAGATGAAGTATACGCTGTTTTAGCTGTTCATTTTCAGATAATCCTGTCATTTTATATTTCCGAAAAAGATTCAGAATTAATAAATAACCGTTAAAACAGGAGTTTTTATTGCCCTCATAAAATCTCCGGTATAATCATCATATTGATAATCAGTCCTCACAATTGTGATACTGTTAATTATCTTATAAATATTCAAAGAAACGGGATCAAAATACCAGTCTTCATTGAAAACAATACTATTAAGATTATCATATCTGATTGATGCCGGAGGTACCATTATATGATCTCCATCATCCTCTGTATCAAAATATATATCATCCCTTATTCGGGCAATAATATCTTCACGAGTCAGGACTTTTGCATGATTGGCCGGTTCAACAGCCGTTACCTTTCCTGTCAGGGCATGTTGTGTGATTACCTTAAGAAACCTGTCAGCATCAAAATGCTTATAAAAATCGAATGTATGATATTGCCATTCATTAAATTCCTGATCACTTATCTCAGCTTTTGAATTGTCCCTGTATAAATATTTATTGTATGGACGGTTATACAATCCCATTTCATATTCAATCCCACTGTACAACAAATTATATCCTTTATACTTATTTTTAGATATGGATTTATTTCGTTTACTCTCAGGTAAACCGGTATATACCATTAAAACAAGCCTTCGTAGTCTTTCTGCCTGACCTGCCTGAAGTAAATATTCATTCCAGTATTCACGAATGGGGAAATATGCTATCACATGCTTGTTAAAAAATCCTTTATCCGGGTCAATGTACCAGGTCTCGAAGAAAAACAATCCGCTGATATCATGAAAATCGGGTGGTGTATAATATGGTTGGGGTATAATCTGGTTATTTATACTGATCGAGAATCCGGTATCCCACCCGGCATGCATATAAAGTAATATACCGTTTGTATCTATCAGATCGGGAGGGCCGTTTTGAACCAGGTCCTCGACATTTCCCCAGAAATTTGGATTATATACCGGGTAATTTTCTTTGAATATCACGTCGAACAGAGGGAATATGATTTCTGAGTTTTCATGTTTTCTGATTTCCAGGTCAGGGAAGTGGTCTGAATAATAGACAGTTGATGCTTTATATGGAAAGTTATATATGTATTTGATATAACAATTCCGGGGGAGAAGAGCATTATTATTTTTTTTAACTGCCTGTGAAAATAAACAGGTTGTTGAAAAATATAATATTAAGAATGTGGCCTGTATGTAGTAGTTCATCAATATTATGATTATCGTATTGTTAAATTGTCACATTATATTTTTTTCAGATTCGGGAAAGGAAATCAACCATTTAACCATTTAACCATTTAACAATTTATTTCCGGATGTGAAATTAATAAATAAACCTAAGTTACAGGTCTATCCATTTTGAAATCGAATAAAGAGTTAGCTACTGGTGTATCGCTCACAATTATTCATGGATTAATTTCTTTTCAGAATATTAAATTCAATTAATATATTTGTTTCACGGTTGAATATTCATGATGAACCATTTATTCTTGTTGACCATTCTCGTTGCATTCTTAAGAATATCTTTCAATCCAAATGAGGATATTAATGCTTCTTTTCAGGATACACATTCAGATTCTGGTCTGATCAGTTTGAAATATGATTCAAGGGAGTTGTACTGTTATGTAACCTGTCGCGGTAATGATGCAGATCGCACAGGTGTGATCATTGTTCATGAAGATTGGGGATTAACGGATTGGATTAAATCGTTTTCCGAACAGATAGCTGAACTCGGTCATCTGGTGATCGCTCCTGACTTTTTATCCTGGCAAGAATCAGGAATAGAAAGCACAGAGGGATTCATGAATGAAGATCTGGCCAGAAGATCACTCATGAATATAGGACATGATCAGATTATAAAGGATCTTGATGCTGCCTATCACTATCTGAGAAATCATTCCCTGTGTAATGGCAAGGTGGTGGTTATCGGTTTTGCATGGGGAGCAGGCCAGGTATTCGATTACATGACAGGAAATCCTGATCTTTCAGCAGGTTTTGTTTTTTATGGCAAACCTGCGAGTGACAATAAAAAACTTGAAAAAATAACAGCACCGGTCTATGGTTTTTACGGTGAATATGATTCCAGGATTAATTCTTCTATACTGAGGACATCCAGAAGAATGAATAAATCAGGAATAAACTTCGAACCGGTAATATATGAGGGTGGGGGACACGGCTTTATGCGATCAGGAGAGCGCCCTGGTGCAAATGAGGGAAACATTAAAGCGCGATCGGCAGCCTGGAAAAGATTAAAAGAATTGCTATCAATTTTTTAAAATATCACAAATATCTCAAAACCAATACATTGAGGAAAATGGTTATTATAGAAATAGTGAACGTATTTGTCTCAATGGTATCAATAGTCGCGGTTGTCGCAATGGTTGCAATGGTCGCAATAGTCGCAATGGTATCAATGGTCGCAGTTGTCTCAATGGTATCAATGGTCGCAGTTGTCTCAATGGTATCAATGGTCGCAGTTGTCTCAATGGTATCAATGGTCGCAGTTGTCTCAATGGTATCAATGGTCGC
>LJUQ01000206.1 GCA_001304505.1 Bacteroides sp. SM23_62_1 | reverse complement strand
GAATGACATTTCCGGCAGGAGAAATTGCACCCGGATTGATATATAGAGAGATAGTTTTCAGGCCGCGAGAGATGAATCGAGGTGATAAGGCGGTATATATCCCCATTTTCATATTTCAGTGTAGCCTGACATGCGGGCCGATGCTTTCCGTCTACTTTGACAAGACAGCTTCCGAGAGCCCGGCCCTGTTTTATTAGCTGGCATTTTGATGTTTTCATGATCTATTTTCTTTAAATGATAACACAGTCTATTAATCGTTCACAAATTCTTTGTTTTCCCTGGGGCCCGAAACAGTGACCCATAACATTGAGCTATTTAGGGAACTATGCATCCTGCTCTACTTTACAAACCTTTAGACAATTATAGTGTTCAGTGCCATTTGTGCCAACGACGGTGCAAGATCGCATCCGGCAAGAGCGGCTACTGCGGGACGCGAAAGAATCTGGACGGCAAGCTTTTCTCCATCATATACGGCCGCGTGTCCTCCATAAGGATATCACCGATTGAAATCAAGCCACTTTTTCATTTTTATCCGGGCAGTCAGTGGCTTTCCATGGGAAGCCTGGGATGCAACTTCCTCTGTCCCGGATGCCAGAACTGGGAGATTTCCCACACCAAAGTAGAAAAAGAGATACGTTCTTTGCAGTTCGTCACACCGGAGGAATCTATCCGGCATGCACGTGATAGCCATTGTAAAGGGATTTCCTGGACTTACAATGAGCCCACAATGTGGTTCGAGTATACATTGGATTCTGCAAGTATGGCGCGTGAGACGGGGCTTCTCACCAACTATGTGACCAATGCTTATATAACAGTCGAGGCGCTTGACCTCATCGGGCCTTATCTGAATGCCTTTCGTGCGGACCTAAAAGGGTTTTCCGACAAAACCTATCAACGTATCGCAAATATCAATAGATTCGATGGGATCCTTAAAATTCTAGAGCGCGCCAAACATTTCTGGGATATGCATGTGGAGATTATCACCAACCTCATCCCGGAAATTAACGATGGAAAGTCAGAGTTAAAAGAGATGGCAAGATGGATCTGCGATTATCTGGGTCCTGAGACACCATGGCATGTGACCAGGTTTATACCCCATTTCAGGCTATCTCATCTTGCCTCCACTCCACTGGCCGAATTGGAACAGGCCAGGCAGATCGGGCTCGAGGCTGGTCTAAAGTATGTCTATTTGGGTAATGTCCCGGGCCATCCTGCGGAGAACACCTATTGCCCGACATGCGGCAAGCTCCTGATTGAACGGATGAACTACCAGATCATTCAATACCATTTAGACGGAAACCTTTGCACTTATTGCGGCAAACCCATAATGGGTTATTTTGAACCTTCTCCTAATGATAATCAGCCTCATAACATACCGAGAGGGGAGCCATGAAAAATTAGGTTGGAAAAAAAGCAGATAACGGCCTTTATTATTTCAAGATCCGTTTCAGACGTTGTGATACCCATTCCGCTTCATTCTCAAAGCCCTCCGTATTGTAAAAATCAAGGAGTTTCTGATAACGATCAACCACATCGAATCCGATACTGGACTGAAGTTTGCGCAGGCAGACAGGGCAGAGATGAAGTGGCCTTGCATCACTCTCCTGCAAGTGGTTGGAGCCGTTCATCATGCAATGAAAGTATATGCAATGCGCCAGTGAAAACATATGACAAATTTCATGCCCCAGGACTTTGCAGCTTCTCCGGAGCAACACCTGTTTGAAATCCTTTGTTCTTTTTTCAGTGTAGAATACCGGATCATAACGAGCAAAACTAAAAACACCAACCCTATCTTGATTGGAGGCCTCCCCGAAAACAAAATTCCATGAAGGATCCGGGTACAGGTCTTCCATGGTAATTGACAGGACACAAAATGCATCAGGGTGCCGTCTTTTCTTGAGCAATGTCAATACATCGCTGGTTAATATCTGCCGATTTCGGGTATAGGGATTTATCCGGCTTGTTATATTAGATCCCGTGATGGGCAATGCCGGCAGGATTTCCACATCCATCATAAAATAGGAAGCTGTGTATGCCTTCAGCTTTTCAAGGGAAGGGCTTTGGCCATCAATAAAGTCGCCCAGAGGTTGGAGATAGATCTTATTTCGATGTATGTCCGGTTTGGCCGAAGCAATGCTAACAAAATCTTCAAAACTTTGGCCAGTCTCAAGATGTTCGGCCAGCCAATCGCCGCTCTTTGGAAAAGGTATGGGTTCAAAGTCATTCTTCGGGCTCATTGCTCACTACTCATTGCTTACTACTACGAATTAAAATCCAGGAAATCCCCTACCAAATTATCAGGAAATTCCCGATTGTCATATTCCGGCATTTTGATAAACTACTTTTAATAAAATTAACAAATACCCTCTTTTTTAGATAGGATTTATTCGCCGGAGGCGGATTTACAGGATTATTTGGATTTATATTTTTCCCTCTTTCCAGTTCGACCCTGAGACATGTCGACGAGCCTCTCGGCTATGAGCGAAAGGTTAATCCACTTTCAGTTGAGGTGGTGTAATATATATTAGACTTTGGGTATATTTAAGGGGATGCTCTGCGCAAAGCAATCGAGAGCAAGGTTTTATTCTTTTTGTGACCTTAAACTGAATAGTAAAGTAAGAATATAGCTCATTGACAGATTTCCTGAAGATTTCATGTTCCAATTAACTTATGAAGAATTTGATAACTTGAAATCACAAATTGTGATTTCAAGTTGGGGCGGAAGCCGCAGGGCAAAGCCATATTCCTTTACTGAACATGGGTCGGTTATATGATTTTATAATTAAATCAGGGTTCAATAATGCTTAATATAGTCCCTGTCGAAGATATTGAAAAGTCTATCTATTTGATCCGAGGACAAAAAGTCATGCTGGATGGAGATTTGGCAGATCTTTATGGGGTAGAAACAAAAGTTTTAAAACAGGCTGTTAGAAGAAATATTAATCGATTCCCATCCGATTTTATGTTTAAGCTTACATATCAAGAGGTTAGAAACTCGAGGTCACAATTTGTGACATCAACTTCCTCAGGGTGGGGTGGACATCGATATCCACCAATGGCTTTCACCGAGCAGGGCGTAGCAATGTTATCAAGCGTATTAAGGAGCAAACGTGCGGTACAAGTTAACATAGAGATTATGCGCGCGTTTGTTCGACTGCGTGAGATGCTGGCTTCCCATAAGGACCTGAAGCATAAACTGCTTGCTCTCGAGAAATACGACGAACAATTCAAGGTCGTCTTTGACGCGATCCGGGCACTCATGAGTGAAGAGAAGAAACCAAAAAGGAGAATCGGTTTTGAAGTCAGGGAACCGAGGGCGAAGTATGGGAAAAGGAAAAAATAATCATTGATAATTGCTAATTGTTTATTACTTATTGTCAATTGATATGCTAATAGTGAAAAAATTGGGCGAGGAAATTGAAATAGCAATACACATGAGTCAAGAGTAGACTTGACCCTTTTTCATTAAGCTTTAGGTGTATTTAAGGGGAGTATGCTTCGCGCTTTGCGCTACCGATAATCCTTGACTTTCATGGGCAGGTTTATTAATAAAATTTTAGGGAAAACAACAAATTCTAATACATATCAATATGATATGAATTACAATTAATCACCGCAAGTGCGGAGGTAAAAATGGGTTAATGAACCATAAAACCCTGTTTCTCAAATTGAGAGCAGGGTTTTATGCTTTTTGCCTTTACCTCAACACAGGCATTGAGCTTTGATTGAACAAAGAATCCCGCTAACTGAATGGATGTTTCATGGGTTGGGAGTAAAAATATATTTAACCTCCCAATAATACATAAAACCCGTTACTGCTTATTGATAGAATTTCAGTAACCTGATTTGTTATCGTTATGTGAATTTATTCAACTATTTTCTTGGGCTGTTTATGAGGCATATAAAAAATATTTTATATATCATGGCCCTGATACTGTGTATCTCCTGTACAAACCATATAACAGTATCAGGAAATGGAGTAAATCCGTCCACATCTGATTTGAAAAGCCGGAACAATGATTCAGCTGAAATACTGGTCCGGTTTAAGCCCGGAACCAAAACAGCCACCATTAACGCTATACAGAAAAAACTAGGCCTTGTAACAGTCAGGACCCTGAATGTGCCGGATCTCTACCTCATGAAGATTACTGATGAGACATCTGTAGAAGTAATTATTAAAAATCTGAACAAATATGATGAAGTATTATATGCAGAACCTGATCGTAAATATCGAATAAATGCTAAATAGATAGGAACTATGAAAAAGCTCAAATGGATTTTTATTCTTATCCTTTTTATCTTTTTTTCCCCCGGCATCGTTAAGGGTGATGAATTAAGGAGTGATAGAGCCGGCAAAAAGTTGCACAAGCTTGGATATAAAAAAGATGAAATACTTGTAAAATTCAAATCTTACAAAGGCCCATCTAAAAAATCCTTTCAAGTGAAATCCGGTTTTACCACTCTTAAAACCTTTAAGAGATCCAGAATCAAACGCATAAAAATTACAGGCAATATGAATGTCCAGCAGGCATTGGAAGTCTACCAAAATGATCCAAACGTTGAATACGCAGAACCCAATTATCGTTACTATATCGACACTGTACCCGACGACACTCATTTCAGCAAACTATGGGCTTTGAAAAATACCGGGCAGATCGTCAACAACCAGATCGGTTCAGTGGATGCCGATATTGATGCGACTGAGGCATGGGATATATCTACTGGAAGTTATGATGTGATTGTAGCTGTTATTGATTCCGGTGTGGATTACAACCATCCTGATCTCTCCCCCAACATCTGGATAAATCAGGATGAAATCGCAGGAAACGGTATTGATGATGATGGTAATGGAAGAATCGATGATATACGCGGCTGGGATTTTGTAGATTCCGATAATGACCCCATGGATTATAATGATCACGGCACTCACGTTGCCGGTATTATTGCCTCTGTGGGGGATAACAGTATCGGTGTAGCAGGTGTGACATGGTCAGCAAAAATAATGGCCCTTAGGGGATTTGATACTGAAGGATACGGCGATACAAGCGACCTTATTGAAGCAATTGATTACGCCTCCGACAAGGGCGCGAATGTTGTTAATATAAGCTGGGGCGGGAATGATTACAGCCAGGCATTAAAAGACACAATCGACGCCTCATCCGCAATTGTTATATGCTCCGCCGGTAATGATGGTATTGATACTGATTTCACCCCTCATTATCCCTCCGGTTATGATTCACCAAATATCATATCTGTAGCTGCAACTGATCAGTATGACAACTTGGCATCATTTTCCAATTATGGGCTTGTTTCAGTGGATATTGGAGCCCCCGGAACTAATATATTCAGCACTGCACCTGCAAAGGTAACCGTCTGGTCTGATAATTTTGATGACGGGAACATAAACGGCTGGACAACCGGTGGGGTTAATAATAGATGGGGAGTCACTCCCTTAAATTATTTCACGCCATCCTATTCCCTTTCTGTAAGTCCGGGGCAATATTATGCTGATAATACTGACTCATGGATAAGAAGCCCATCATTTAATCTTTCATCCCATACAGGAGCCAGACTCGATTTTTTAATAAGCGGGGTGTCTGAATCGGGTTATGACTTTTTGTATGTTCAAGCATCTTCCGATGGCGTTAACTGGATTGATTGCGAAACAATAGATGGGAGTTCCAGAGGAAACTGGATTAACTATACTGTGGATTTAAAGAATTTTGAAGGTGGGAGTTCAGTATATATACGTTTTCGATTTGTAAGTGACGAATCCTATAATTATGAAGGTTTTTACATTGACAATGTTTCTGTATCTGCTTCCTCAACAACCTTTTCGGGTACAGAATATCAGTTTATGGATGGAACATCCATGGCCGCGCCATTTGTTTCCGGTACGGCGGCACTTATAAAAGCCATGGCTCCTGAACTTACAGTTGCTGAGATAAAGACATTCATCCTTGATAATGTTGATAGTAAAACTTCACTTACATATAAACTATCAAGCGGAGGAAGGTTAAATTCATTTAATGCTTTACAGGACTTAATTCCATGTGAAAATGAAATCTTTTTTTCTTTACCCGACTTTGCGACAGAGGGTGATGGCATACTTACAGGCAGCGGTTCCGTCAGTATCGACTCTGCCATTAATGAGGATATTAACATTGTCTTATCTTCTGATGATACCTCCGAGATCACTGTCCCTTCATCAGTTACTATCCCTGCGGGACAAACTTCTGCCAGTTTTGATATTACAATTATAGATGATGCCATACTTGATGGCGCCCAAGTTGTTACAATAACATTTAACAATCTAGGATGTCCGACAAAAACAGGACAAATCCTGGTTTATGATAACGAGTCTGCATCACTTACAGTGGAAATACCGGAAACCGCGATGGAGGGTGATGGAGTACTTATAGGGCAGGGTATTATAACTACCGGCGTAATAGTTGAGGAGGATATTACTGTATATCTTTCTTCGAATAATACTAATAAAGTTACTGTCCCCGCATCAGTTATAATTCATGAAGGAGAGAGCTCTGCTGTATTTGACCTTAAGATTATAGATAATTCAGTTAACGATGGTCTGCAAGATGTAACCATAACTGCCTCGGTGCCAGGATGGAATCCGGGCAGCGATTCAATAACCATTACAGATAATGATAATACCTCCTGGATTCATAATACATATAGTACAAATCTGACCTATATTTTGAGGGATGAAATTCGTGACAGAATCTACCTGGCAGATGCTGGCAGCAGACAACTTGTCGTAATAAATTCACAATCCCTCGAAATCATTCTTAGATTAACACTCGACAGCACTTTCACTGATTTGGCCATCAGCAAGGATAACAGTACTATGGCAATCGCCGGAGGAACTCTTTTTCTTGTAGACCTAGAAACCTTTGGAAAAAAACAGCTAGCTACCAATCTTGTCGTTTATTCAGCCGCGTTTGATCACAGAGGCGATCTCATGCTGACGACTACCGAAGGTTGGGGATATGTTCATCACTATGATCCTGACACTGAGGAGGTGATTAAATCATTCGGTCCTGGTTCAGATCTAACTAGGAGAATTTATCAAGGCAGTCTGGCAAAGACTAATTCGGATGGAGATCTTCTTTATATTGCGCAGAGAACTTCGCCCGGACATATTTATAAGTTTGATATATCAGGAGAAAACCCTGTATTTCTCGCTGAAGATGATCATGGAGATATAGCTATACACAGCGATTTCATTATTTCGCCACTTTTGGATGAAATATATACAGATTCCATTCAGATAATTGACAGCAATACCATTGACAGAATTGAAATTCTTAGTGTGGGAAGTGGAATCCTTCCTGCTAGCGTTGGCATAGATCCAGAAGGGTACTATTTATACAGTACTCATAACAGCAATGAACTAGCTCAATTTGATGCACTTACGCATGAATTGAGCTTCCAGTACAAACTGCCTAAGGAAGTTTATAACGGAGTACCTCAACGAAGAGGTATTGCTATAAATAGATCAGGTCAAAAAGCCTTTATAGTTCATGGAGACAATCATCCAAGTGTTATGCATTTTAAGGTACAGGTAGTTGAATTAAATATGCCTTTGAGTTTATCTCTGCCAATTAACGCTGTAGAAGGTGACAATAATCTTGAAGGCCAGGGTGTTATAACAGTTTCACAACCTCCTTTAGAAGACCTGACAATATTTCTTGAATCCAATGACACTACTGAAGTTCAGGTACCCGTTTCCGTTACAATACCTGGGGGACAGACATCAGCAAACTTTGACATAACAATTCTTGATGATGAATTACTTGACGGTACACAAAGTGCCTCTATAACATGTTATATTCCGGACGTTTTCTCAACTACTGAAACACTGCATGTAAATGATAACGAAACAGCTACACTAAACATTACATTGCCAGAAACAGTTAGTGAAGAAGATGGCTTTCTTTCAGACCAGGGATTAATAACTGCCAGCGCCCCTGTTGATTCTGATGTGAAGGTTCGGTTGATTTCAAATGATGAGACTGAAATCATGGTTCCCTATGCAGTAATTATTCAAGCAGGCCATGATTCAGCAACATTTTCTTTTACAGTAATTGACGACTCATTAATAGATGGTCTTCAAACATTAACAATAAATGCTAATGTAGAGGGTTGGATGTCAGGTGTTGGTACCATTAACATTCAGGATAATGATACTTTTTTAACAATTGATATTATACCATTTGCTAAAGAAGGAGACAGTGTCATATCAAGCGCTGGCCGTGTATCCATAACAGATTCAATAGATTATGATCTAGTCATTAATCTAATATCCAGTGATATATCAGAAGCTGTAGTTCCTGAAACTGTAACCATTTTTTCTGGTGAGACTACAGTGCTATTC
>LJUQ01000205.1 GCA_001304505.1 Bacteroides sp. SM23_62_1 | reverse complement strand
TAATCAGAGGCTTACCGCCGGTGTTTGTGAATTCAAAATTATGGGTTACCTTCCCTTCTTCCTCTTTTAACTTTTCAAAATCATGTACGGGACTATCAAACGATATGTTTGGATCAAGTGTCTGAGAAGAGACCTGATAAAAAACAAAAGTTATTAAAATAAATGAAAAAATATACTTCTTCATAATTGATACTTTTTAATATATTTTACAATATTTCCTCTTGTGCGATAATCAAAAGATCAGTTCAGGAAACAGCCAGGTAACTCTAACCCGGCTTAAATCACCTGGTACAAAATATTATATATTATCCGACAAAATTAACAATAAAATGGTTTATTTGTATCGGTAGACATTCTTTATGGCATAATGGTTGCACATAAATTTGAATCAATAAATTATCTTTACCTTTGAGGTTTGTTGGATCAGTCCCTATGAGAAGACCATTATTGATCAGATGTATCCTGTTCATGCTTTGCATATTTGCATACCCGCAAGTATCGGGCCAGTTTTATTATGGGCATCAGATGGCATTCGGTAAGAACAGGGTTCAATATAACGATTTCTACTGGTATTTCTTCAGATATGAAAGATTTGACACATACTTCAATCAGCAGGGTAAAAATCTTGCCAATTACACATCCGATTATCTGCAGGAGGAAATCCTTCGTATCGAAAATTTCTTTGATTATGAACTTGAAAACAGACTGATTTTTATTGTCTATAACAAACTGACAGACTTCAGGCAGAGTAATATAGGGCTAATCACAGGAAAAGAAGAATATAATACCGGTGGTGTAACGAAAATTATCAGGAACAAAGTTTTCATTTATTTTGATGGTGATCATAAAAAATTCGAACAACAGATCAGTGGTGCAATTGCGGAAGTGCTGATCAGCGAAATGCTTTATGGCAATGAACTTCGAGAAAATGTGACAAATTCATCACTGATCGAGTTGCCGGACTGGTACCTGAAAGGGTTGATCTCATATGTTTCTGATAGCTGGGATGTGAATATTGAGGATCGGGTAAAAGATGGCATTTTAAGCGGGCGGTATGAAAAATTTAACCGGCTCACCGGCGATGATGCTGTCTATGCCGGACATTCTTTCTGGAAATTTATTGCTGAAAATTACGGAGAATCGGTGATACCAAATATCATCTATTTGACCCGGATAAATAAAAATTCTAACAGCGGGGTCCTGTATGTCCTTGGCTTTTCAATTAAAGAGCTCTCTGCCGAGTGGATGAGCTACTATCAGAATATTTTTGATGAATCAAAAGTCGAGAGGGAATTCCCTGAAACAGGAAAGATTCTCAAAAAGACAAGTAAAAAAGAGGTCTACACCCAGATCAGGATCAGCCCCGATGGAAGACATATTGCCTATGTTACAAACGTATACGGACAATCCAAGATCTGGCTATACGATACACAGGAAAATAAGAAGAAGAAACTGTTCACACATGAACATAAACTGGATCAGATTCCCGATTATACCTACCCCGTACTTAACTGGCACCCTACCGGCAGGATCCTTACCTTTTTTAATGAAGAGCAGGGCGGATTGAAAATGTATTACTATATACTAGAGACAGATGAACTGACTTCGAGGAATATGTTATTCTTCGAAAAAATACTTGACTTTAATTATTCCGATGATGGACTCAAAATTGTAATATCGGGAATAAACAGAGGACAGTCTGATATCTTTATTCACACACTTGCTTCCGGAACAAATGAACAAATTACCCAGGATATTTATGATGATATGAATCCAAAATTCATCAATCACTCCTCCGCTATCATATTTGCATCAAACCGTCCGGAAGATACTACCGGTTATCATCAACCAGGTATACCACTGTACAGCAAAAACCTGGTCTATAACCTTTATTTAATTGATTTAAAAAACAAAACTGGCGAGATAAAAAAAATATCAGACTACAATTTCTCAAATGATGTAAAGCCTTTCGAAGTAGAACCTAATATGTTTATGTTCTTAAGTGATCAAAACGGGTTAGTCAACAGGCATATAGCCCGCTATGACAGCGTGATCAGTTTTATCGATACGACAGTCCATTATAAATATTTCACAAATTCCTATCCGGTCACCAATTATTCCAGAAATATTCATGATTTTGATATCAGCCGGAAATCAGATCAATATGCTGAAATTCTTTTCAAAGATGGGAAATACGGGCTTTTTACCGGAGTATATAACAAACAATCCGGTGCTTTTTCCGGAAAGTATATTAATACTGAATTTAAAAACAAGAAAAATAAAGAACTGGCTGAAATTGACAGCCTGAACCGGATTAGAAAGGAAACGATCCTTATCACGGATATTAAAGATAATCAGATCATTACAAGTTCTGCCGATACTTTCATGCTGGACAGGGATATCATTGATATTAACAATTATATTTTCGAGATTGAGAAACTGAACTATTATAATGAGAAATTCAGCAGTGATAATCTTAACCTTGTCCTTGATACCGTGCAGTTCAGAAGGCCTACACCCAGGATATATGAAACAGCTTTTTATACCAATTACCTTGCCACGCAGATTGATTTCAGCTTTTTAGGGGCTTCATATCAGCCATTTACGGGTGGCGCAGTATATTACAATCCAGGTTTTAACCTGATGTTTAAACTCGGGACGAATGATCTTTTTGAGGATTATAAGATTACCGGTGGTATAAGGTTTTCAGCTGATTTTGACAGCAATGAGTACCTTTTCAGTTTTGAAAACCTGAAAAGAAGACTGAACAAGCAATTCGTCTTTCACAGGCAATTATTTAAGAGCTACACAGAAGATCAATCCATGGTTAAATCTTTTTCACACAATGGCATGATCATTCTGCGGTGGCCATTCAGCCAGGTAGCTGCATTTGAAGGCACCTTATCAGGGAGGCAGGACAAATTTGTTTTTCTTTCAACAGACTTAAAAAGCCTTAATGAGGAAGATATCAGTTTTTACTGGGCTAATGTTAAACTGGCATATATTTTCGACAACACACGTTATCTGGGGATGAATCTGTACCAGGGAACCAGGTTCAGAATTTTTGCAGAAGCTTACCAGCAATTGAATCTCCAAAAGTACGACCTGTACACTGCCGGTGCAGACTTTCGCCATTATTTTAAGCTGCACCGCACACTGATCTGGGCAAACCGCTTTGCTGCCGGTTCATCTTTCGGCCGCAGCCGTTTGATATATTACCTGGGAAGTGTGGATAACTGGACAAATATCTCTACCAGGGTAGAGACATTTGACAGAAGCATCCCTGTTGATTACAGCAAAAATTACATGTTTCAGACGCTGGCTTCTAACATGCGGGGGTTTACCCAGAATATCAGGAATGGGGATAAATTTGCCCTCTTTAATACTGAGCTCCGCTGGCCGCCTGTCAGGTATTTTGCCAACCATCCCATCAGTTCGAATTTCTGGAATAACCTGCAGCTTATAGGTTTCTTTGATATCGGGACAGCGTGGAGTGGCCCTCATCCCTGGGCAAAGGAAAATGCCTATGACAGCGAGATCATTGAAAATGGCCCCATCACAGTCACAATAGATACAAACAGGGATCCCATCGTTGCCGGTTATGGATTCGGGGTACGAAGCATGCTGTTTGGATATTTCATACGCCTCGACTGGGCCTGGGGAATAGAAAACCAGGCCATCCTTCCAAGAATCTTTTATTTTTCACTGAGTCTTGATTTTTAAGTCTTAACACTCCATGGTATGAACCTTCATGAATTGATTATCCTTCTTCTCATTGGTCTCTTCGCCGGATTTATCAGCGGAACATTCGGCGTTGGCGGCGGAATTATTATCATACCGGCTCTGGTATTTATACTGGGGCTCTCGCAACACCAGGCACAGGGCACCAGCCTGGCAATGATGCTGGCTCCGATAGGTATATTTGCTGTATTTAATTATTACAGGGCGGGGTATATCAATATCAGATTTGCCATCGTTTTAATGATTGCTTTTATCGCAGGTGCTTACCTGGGATCTCTTTCGGCCATCAATATTTCCTCTCTATGGCTAAAGCGAATGTTTGGTTTATTGATCCTGGCTGTAGGCCTCAGGATGATATTCAGTCGCGCATAAATCTCTATCTTTATCAACTATGGAAATGATCAATCAAATTAAAGCCCTTTCAAAGGAATTCATCCCGGAAATCATTAAGATCCGGAGACATCTCCATATGCATCCTGAATTATCATTCAGAGAATTTGAGACTTCAAAGTATGTGCGACAAATCCTTCAACAGGCAGGAATTTCTTTTCAGGAAGGAATTGTACAAACCGGTATTGTGGCTAAGATCCATGGGCAGAAGGAAGGGCATAAGATTATTGCGCTCAGGGCTGATCTCGATGCTCTTCCCATAGATGAATTGAATGATATACCATATAAATCAGTGAATAAAGGTATCATGCATGCCTGCGGTCATGATGCACACGCTGCATCGCTTATTGGTACAGCCATGATTCTTAACAGGATGAAGGAGGATTTTGGCGGTCTGATAATGCTGATTTTCCAGCCGGGAGAGGAAAAAGCCCCCGGTGGTGCAAAGCTGATGCTTGAAGAAGGAATATTTGATGAGGTAAAGCCAGATCTTATCCTTGCCCAACACGTTATGCCTTCATTACCTGCCGGAACTGTCGGTTTCTGTCCCGGTGCATATATGGCATCCAGTGATGAGATATATCTTACAGTAAAAGGCCATGGAGGACATGCTGCAATGCCCCATAAAATTACTGATAATGTGCTGGTTGTCTCTCATATAATCGTGGCTTTACAACAGATTGTCAGCAGAAATGCTGATCCTTTCTCACCGACTGTCCTTTCATTTGGTAAAATCATCGCAGACGGCGCTGTCAATGTTATACCTTCTGAAGTAACCGTCGAAGGGACATTTCGAACGATGAATGATACATGGAGGAAAGATGCCCATCAGCAAATGATCAGGCTGGCACAATCTATTGCTACCGGTATGGGGGCTGAATGTGACTTTAAAATCGTGGAAGGTTACCCTGTTTTGCATAATGATCCGGATAGTACAAACCTGTCCAGGGCTTTTGCCCGTGAATTTCTTGATGACGCTGGTATTGTCGACCTTGAATCACGCATGACCGCTGAAGATTTTGCTTTTTACGGACGCCAGGTACCGGCTACATTTTACAGGTTGGGAACTTCAAACCCGGCAAAGGGTATTTCGGCAGAGCTTCATACACCATACTTCAATATTGATGAAGATGTGCTTGAAACAGGTATGGGATTGATGGCCTATCTTGCCCTGCGCCATTTGCAGGAGTGAACAAGTTGAACAGCATTTTTCGTTCTTTGAGCGGTTATGATAGATGGCTGAGGAAGGACAGTATATTGGTATACTAGTATATTGGTTTATTGGTATGTATGTGCGTTTGGATGTGAATGTTGTCGTGATTGTTGGATTACTTTCTAATACTCAGGTTTAATTACCTTTTCTTAACGTCCAATCCTTTTTCAAATCCATTTTACCTTTATTGTTTCGATTCTCGATTTCCTTCTTTGTTTCGATTCTCGATTTCCTTCTTTGTTTCGATTCTCGATTTTCCTCTTTGTTTCGATTCTCGATTTTCCTCTTTGTTTCGATTCTCGATTTTCCTCTTTATTCCGATTTTCGATATTTCGCTATTTCGGTTTTCGATATTTCGCTATTTCGGTTTTCACTCTTTGCCAACCTGTAAGTGATCGCAAATAGTGAGACTGTCTTTTTAACAAGGTGAGAATGATTGTTGAATATTATCTCCTCACGAATTTGTATATTCTTTTTTTGCAGTTAACTTTGTAACATTATTCAATTAAATTTTACTTACCATGGCATATGTAATCACTGATGAATGCACTGCTTGTGGCACGTGTATCGATGAATGCCCGGTGGAAGCTATTTCAGAAGGAGATATTTACGTCATCGATCCTGAAACCTGTACCGATTGCGGTGCATGCGCTGATGTTTGCCCGGTTGAAGCAATTCACCCAGAATAGTAATACCGCAAACATTTTATTAATAAAGGCCCTGATCGAGGGCCTTTTGTTTTTCAAGGATCATATTTTGAGGAGGCAAGAAGCTGTTGATAATTCGTGATATTCATAATATCGTAAAGACTTTTTTCCGGATTATTCCTTGCATACGCTTCGACAATCTTCCATCCAATCCAGACTGCCGCTCTTGCTGGAGATTCATGCGAAAAATCCTTTGTGAAGGGTCCATATCCTGTAAACTTGCTGATCGTCATCCTGTCAGTCTCAAAAAGCAATTTTTGCTCAATCAGGTACTCCCACATCCTGTCTTCATTCATCATACAAAACCTCATCTGCGGGGAGGTAAAACCCATAATGAGACTATCATGTTGGTCAGGGAGCATGGATTTTACAAAGAACATGATTTGTCCATGATAAAGCATGTTGGACAGAAGATTATCCACCGAATCATTGTATTCAAACTCACTTAATCCCCATGCCATGATGCAATCGGATGGTATCTTTTCCCTGTGCATATTCAGGATGGTATACTGGTTTAATCCTAGCTGTTTATAATAATCTGTTTCCCTACCCAGGTATTTATCGAGCCCTATACCAATCATACCTTCAGCCGTTACAATCGATTGATTAAACCTTGATACATAAGTAATGATCTCAGGTATTTCCATGGAAGGAAAATAATACCTGTAATGCCTGAAGGCTGATGTAAGCTCCTTTTCCAGCCCGGTTAAATCAGGAAATACCTCCATCGTCTTATGATAGACTTCATTATTGAGATAATCCGTCAGAAATAATTTAAGGTATTCCGGGTATGTTCTATCACCTGCCCCACCGATATTGATTATCCTGTAATTATAGAGGTCAAAAAAATCTCCGTATTTCTCATAAAACCAGGGTATTTTCTCTTGAATGCTATCCCAATCCAGGGTAAACAAATCCATTTCAAACCGTTTTATCCTAATTTCAAGATCAACTGAAGATATATCCACATGGTAAGGATTTTTCCTGCATCCGCCTGATGAAAATAAAATCAGGCCTGATATGATCACCGGTAAGATAAACATTCCGTACCTGTTCATGATAATTCTGTGAAAGTTTTACTTTTGTACTGGTTACCTTGTGAAACGATTAAATATATGAAAAAGTACATCTTATTTCTTATTCTTACCGGAATTTCAACCAGTCTTTTATCACAAAAACTGTCTTTCAGTGTTGTTGTTGATCCTCAGATTACCTGGCTAAAGACAGATGTGAAAAATGTCAGCAATGATGGATCGGTTTTTGGTATCAATGGTGGATTGGTACTTGACCGTTATTTCGCAGAGAATTACGCATTCAGCACCGGGATATTTTTATGGAGTGCAGGAGGGAAACTATTGTATACAGACTCCACTACCATACATTTCCGTTCTGGCGAAGAAGATCTCGATCCCAATACCTCCATGACATATCATCTGCAATACGTTACGATCCCATTTTCACTGAAGCTTAATTCCAATGAAATAGGGTATATAAAGTTCTTTGCACATCTGGGTATTAATAATCATATTAACATTGGCAAAACGGCTGATATTTCATCCATGGATATTGACCATGTTGGAATACCGGACGAGATAAATTTATATAATATGTCCTATTTTTTTGGAGGGGGTATCGAATATTCACTTGGTGGCAATACAGCAATTTTATGCGGTATTTATTATACAAATGGCTTCTGGGATGTCACCGTATCAGATGAATACAGGGCTACCCTGAACGCGTTGTCATTAAGACTTGGTGTCCGGTTTTAATAAATTTAAAAAACATGTTAATCTGAATCAGCATGAAGATCGGCCTTGCTCAACTGAACTACCATATCGGGAATTTTTCTGATAATACAACTGCAATTGCCTATGAAATAAAAAAAGCTCATGCGAAACAGGTTGACCTCCTCCTTTTCTCGGAACTGTCAATATGTGGATATCCGCCTCTTGATTTACTGGAACACAAAGAATTCATTGAGGAATGTATGCAATCAGTTAAAAGGATTGCCCCGATATGTACTGATATCGGTGTATTGATCGGAACACCAACAATTAATCCGGAAACCAGCGGGAAAAAGCTTCATAATTCAGCCTGTTTTCTCCATCATGGGAAAATTCAGGAGATCTTTCATAAGACACTGTTACCCACATATGATATTTTTGATGAATACCGCCATTTTGAACCGAACAAAGAATTCCGTTTGCTTGAATTTAAAGACATTAAAATTGCAGTTACAATATGCGAAGATCTCTGGTATGACCAGCCTTTCGACAGTGACTTTACAAACAACAGGTTATATACAATGAATCCAATGGAAAGGTTTGCCCCTCTCCATCCCGACCTGGTTATAAACCTT
>LJUQ01000204.1 GCA_001304505.1 Bacteroides sp. SM23_62_1 | reverse complement strand
GATATTGAAGACCTGCGCGGATGGAGTAAAATCCTTAAATTCAGCCGCTGCGGACTGGGACAGACAGCTGCCAATCCAATTCTTACAAGCCTTCAGAATTTCAGGTACCTTTATGAAGAGGTCGTAAGAAAAGACAGGGAATATGAAACCGGATTCAGCCTTTCCGAAGCAGTACGGGAATCCTGTGAGGCCACAGGACGCCAACCACTTCATTAATTGAATAACTTCAAAAGATCTTTTAAGATGAATAATCAGATAACCTTTACAATTGACGGTAAAGTATGTAAATCCGAGGCAGGAAAGCCTATCGTCGAAGCTGCAAAAGAAAACGGTGTATACATCCCCACACTTTGCAATTACCCCGGTCTTAAACCTAAAAGTTCCTGCCGGATCTGCACGGTTAAAGTCAATGGCAGGCTCATGACTGCCTGTTCTTCTCCTGTTCAGGAAGGGATGGAAATTGAGAACAATACCCCAGAATTAACGGATGCCAGAAAGTCTATTATTGAATTGCTGTTTGTTTCAGGGAATCATTTTTGCCCGGCCTGTGAAAAAAGTGGTAACTGTGAATTACAGGCTCTTGCCTACCGCTTCCAGATGATGGTACCTCGTTACCCATTTGGTTTTCCCAAGAAGGAACTGGATGCATCCCACCCGATGATCATCAAGGATCAGAACCGCTGTATCCTTTGTAAACGTTGTATGAGAAGTATCAAAGATGAGAACGGAAGAAGTGTATTTGCCTATAAATACAGAAGTAATAAATCTGAAGTTGTTGTGGATCCCGCACTCGCCGTTCAGTTAACCCCTGAAAAGGCACAGCAGGCCATGGATATCTGTCCCGTTGGCTCTATCCTTGTCAGGGAAGCCGGCTTTATCACACCAATTGGCAAGCGTAAATATGATAAGGTTCCTATAGGCAGTGAAATTGAAAATAAATAAAAATACTTAATATCATGAATAAACCAGTAGTAGCAACAACCTCCCTGGCCGGATGTTTTGGCTGTCATATGTCATTACTTGATATTGATGATAGGATACTGCAGTTGATTGAACTTGTGGAATTTAACAAGTCACCGATCGATGATATCAAGAAATTCACCAAACAATGTGATATTGGATTGATCGAAGGAGGATGTGCCAACAGTGAAAACGTACATGTTCTGAAAGAGTTCCGGAAGCATTGTAAGATACTGATCTCTTTAGGAGAATGTGCGATCATGGGCGGGCTCCCGGCCCTCAGAAATGGTATCCCCATACGGGAATGCCTGAGGGAAGCTTATCTTACAGGGCCATCGGTGACGGCCAATACCGATCATATTATCCCGAATGATGATGAACTGCCAATGATGCTTGATAATGTTTATCCCTGTCATGAGGTGGTGAAGATCGATTATTTTCTGCCGGGCTGCCCGCCAAGAGCAGACCTGATATGGGATACACTGGTAGCATTAATAAAGGGAAGTGAAATAAACCTTCCTTATGAGGTTGTGAAATTTGATTAATAAAAGGATTCATTAAGATGTTGGAAAATAACTTAATTATTTCTCGCAGATTAACGCAGATGATTACGCTGATTTACACCGAAATAACCGTCTGCAAGAAACTTTAACAATCGATAAAGAATCTATGTAGATATTACAACCTGGTTATTTTAATCATTCGCATACAAAACATATAAGAAATATAAATTACTATGGGACATAAAATAACGATTGAACCGGTTACAAGAGTTGAAGGACATGGTAAAGTTACAATTCATCTTGACGATGACGGAAACGTTTATCAGAGCCGGTTACATATTGTCGAATTCAGAGGATTTGAACGATTCGTTCAGGGCAGACCATATTGGGAAATGCCGGTACTTGTTCAGCGTCTTTGCGGTATCTGCCCGGTATCCCATCACCTTGCAGCGGCCAAAGCACTCGATGTAATTGTAGGTGCAGGCACAGGAGATGGCCTTACTCCTACAGCCGAAAAAATGAGAAGACTCATGCATTATGGCCAGATATTCCAGTCTCATTCATTGCACTTTTTCCATCTGGCATCCCCCGACATTGTATTTGGCATTGATGGTGATCCGGTTACCAGGAATATTATTGGTATTGCCATGCAAAACAAAGACCTTGCTGTTCAGGGTGTAATGATGAGAAAATTCGGACAGGAAATCATCGAAGCTACCGCCGGGAAAAAAATCCATGGTACCGGTGCCATCCCGGGAGGTATCAATAAGCACCTGACGGTTGAAGAAAGAGACCGCTTCCTGAAGGGTCCGGATCCCGTGAACATTGATAAAATGATCGGATGGTCCCAGGAAGCAGTTGATTTCTTTAAAGATTACCATCATAAAAACAAAGATTTTATTGACAATTTTTCTGTCTTTCCATCTAATCATCTCAGCCTGGTAAGGAAGGATGGTGCGATGGATCTCTACCATGGAGTGCTGAGAGCAGTCGATCCGGAAGGCAAAAAGATCCTGCATGATATTGATTACCAGGATTATCTGAGTTACATCGACGAAGAGGTCAGGGCGTGGAGTTATATGAAGTTTCCTTATCTCAAAGAATATGGTAAAAGAGAAGGCTGGTATACAGTCGGCCCCCTGGCCCGGTTAAATACAGCTGAATTTATCCCTACACCACTCGCGCAGAAAGAATTCGAGGTATTTAAGTCCTATACAAACGGTAAACCCAACTGCATGTCGATGCATATGCACTGGGCCCGTCTGATCGAAGTGTTGCATGCAGCAGAAATGATGAAAGAGTTGCTTAATGATCCGGATATCACCGAAGGTAAACTTGTTGTGAAAGGAAATAAACGGAACGAGGGAATTGGCCTGATTGAAGCTCCCCGGGGCACCCTTTTTCATCATTATGAGATCAATGGCAAAGACCAGATCATCATGGCCAACCTCATCGTTTCGACAACCAATAACAACCAGCCAATGAATGAGGCGGTTAATTTTATTGCCAGGAATTACATCTCCGGCAAGAAAGAGATAACAGAACCCATGCTGAATGCGGTTGAAGTTGGCATCCGTGCATATGATCCCTGCCTGAGCTGTGCCACACATGCCTTCGGGCAGATGCCACTGGAAATCTCACTATACGACTCACAGAATAATCTGCTTGACCGTAAAAGGAAATAAGATTTGCAGGATCCTCAAAGGATATTGATATATGCATATGGCAATCCCGGCAGGCAGGACGATGGCCTGGGAAACAGGTTCGTGGAGGAGATGGAAAAATGGATCCGTGAAAACAATATCCTTAATGTTGAGCTAGACAGCAACTACCAGCTTAATATTGAGGATGCTGTTAAAATCTCCGATAAAGATCTTGTCTTCTTTGTAGATGCCTCAACAGAGCAGATTGAAGATATCCGCTATGCGCCTGTCGAACCTTCTGAAGGCAGATCGGAATTCACCACGCATGCCGCCTCACCTGCTTTTATACTTGCCCTCTGTATCAAACTCTATCATAAACATCCCGAAACATATTTGCTGCAGATCAGGGGATATGAATGGGAGTTTAAAGTGGGATTATCTGAAAAAGCTGAGAAAAACCTCAGTAAAGCAGTGGAATTTATGAAGGCAAAGCTGGGGAAAACCCGGGATTTTTGAGTAAGGTTTTCAGTTTTCAGTTTCAAGTTTTCAGCTTTCAGTTTTCAGCTTTCAGTCCCGAAAAACTGCATCCGTCAATTGACGGATTGCTAGTTTTTCAGGATCCTCGAAATGGTAACGGAATCGAAGATTCCGACCATTTCGGGACCGAGAACCGAAAACCAATTACCGAGAACCGACAACCATTTCCTCACACTCACACCTACCTTGAACATTGAACTTTGAACCGGGAACTGTTCTGACTACCTGTTCTGCACCAGCTTCCCGTTGCTTTCGTCAATCTGCCGCTGGGGTATTGGGAAGTTCACATCTTCGGGGCCCACAGTTGCATTCCAATACATATTTGGCCCCCACTCAGTTGTTTTCTCATAGTCAAGGATCCGGTTTAGCTCTGTTATTACGGTACCCCACCGTTGTAAGTCATAGTACCTGTGTCCTTCCTGTCCAAGTTCAAGCTTTCTTTCGAACATAATGGCTTCCTGTGCTTCTTCCACGCTGCTAAAGGAAGGATATGCACTGATCACATAATTGGCAGCATATGTAGTACTATCATCTTCTTTTACAAATCCATACGGATTGGCAGCTCTTGACCGGATTGCATTCACCTCTCCCAGGCCCCAATCATCGGTGGGTATCATTGCTTCACATTCAGCCTTGAGCAACAGCACATCCGCATACCGTATCATCCGGTAACCGTTGGCAGTCCAGCCTGCAGTCCAGTTACCAACTTCTGTATATTTTCCTTCCTGTGATTTCTTATAAACCTGTTTTTTGGGGCTGTAGGGCCCGGCATAGGATTGATCCCTAATCCAGTCCGACCCGGTATGCACACCCCAATCCCAGTATGGTATTCCCCGGCGTCCAACACTCCAGTCAAGACGTGGATCGACTTCAACTGAATTATCTTCTACCCAGAGAAGCTCCCAGTCTGCCGGACTTATTAATGGATTATTCCCGATATTTGGTAGCGTATCTGTGCCGGTCAGGGACCTGTAAACCCTGTCTGCATAAGGTCCTGCCGGATCATAGATTGTTACGTCATCTCCAACCATGTACTCATCACTTTTATCCTCTGCATCCCCGTTATCATCTTCCCATATATCGCATGCGGGGATTCCCTGGTCTCTGAGTAATTCCTCACCAGGATTGTTATATGAATGATCAGGAAGAGGCAATCCTCCTGAAGTCCTGAATGAATTAACAAATTCCTGCGTGGGCTGATAGTAGCTGCAGCATCCACCGGGTGATTCATTGAATTTATAAGGAAAGTTCAGGACTTCGCCCCAGCCGCCGTTCCATCCTCCTGAACCATCATTTACAGAATATTGTACTGTGTAAATCGATTCTTTGCAATTCCGATTTTCAATATCAAAAATATCCCCATAGCATGACGCCAGGCCGGCTTTTTGTCCGGCAGGATTGGTTCCACTGGCTTCAACTTCAGTCAGCAGCGTTAATGCGCTTGTATAATCACCGTACATCTGCATTTGCGCTTTAGCCAGTAATACCTGTGATACGGTCTTGTTAAATCTTCCTACCTGGACCATGTCCAGCGGAAGTTCTGTCCCAGCTGTCAAATCTTCCATAATGTATGGCCTGATATCCTCCGTGTTGGTCAGGTTTGATGGTTTGGTATATTCATCCACATAAGGAACAAAAGTACCTCTAGTTCTGTCAGCCCATAATCTCCATGCCTCAAAGTGGTAGAATCCGCGAAGTACCCTGGCCTGCCTTATAAAGTAGTCCGCTTCATCGGCTGTGATGGTTCTTTTCTCCTCAGCTGCCCGGGCGGTCAGGATGGTGGAATTACACCGTGAGACGCCTTCATAAACAGCCCTCCATTTTACATCCAAGTATGGATTTGTTGCTGTTTCAGAAAATGTGGTTATGGGATTTCCAGACCCCGCATCACCGGAGTCGGTACCCTTATTAGCTTCCATTCCCCTGATACTGCCGAATAACCATCCGGATGTGGCGGATTCCCATCCCAAACCCTCTGCAACTCCATCAACCATGGAGTAAGCTCCAATAAGAAGCCCGTCGACACCCTCATATGTCGCCAGAACAGCTTCATCCACCGCGCCATTTGGCGTGATATCCAGAAAGCTCTCCTGACAGGAATATATCAATAATAGCCCTGCCATGACCGCCGTTGCTGAAAAGTATTTTATTATTTTCATATTTAGAATCCGATATTCACACCAATGAGAAATTGTTTCGGCGATGGAAGGTTACCTCCATCCACACCCATAAATGTATCATCAAAACTGGCCAGTTCAGGATCCATACCGGAATATTTTGTAATCGTGAATAGATTCACTGCCTGAACAAAAATTCTTGCATGGGAAAACACGTTATCTGCAAAAGACCCGTGCAATGTATAACCGATCTGAAAGTTCTTCAGTCTTATGTATGATCCATCTTCTATATAGTAACTGTTTGAAACTGCTTTGGTTGAAAAATTTGATTTGGAGGAAGCTTTGGGTATGGATGTATTTGTTCTGGAAGTAGTCCAGCTTTTATTCAACAGGTCCTTACTTTTCTGGCCCCGGAAGGACTGCCAGAAATCAAGCCACCACCTGTTATAGTTGAATATGTCATTCCCATAAATTCCGTATAAGAAAACCGTCAGGTCAAAGCCTTTATATTCAAGAAAAAGGTTCAGGCCACAGGTAAAATCGGGATTCGGATTACCTATAATGGTTCTGTCAAGATTATTAATATACCCCTGACTCGATCCTGTCTTATCAATATCTGCATAACGGAAGAATCCCGGCTCTGCCCCATCCTGAAGGGGTGCACTGGATACTTCCCCTGCATTGCGGAAGAGGCTCATCACCTTATAGCCGTAAAAGGAACCCAATGCTTCATCAGGCATATTTATATTAAAAGGTCCGATCCTGGAACTTCCTCCATAAAAGTTTTCAACTCCGTCGGCGATTTTGATGATTTCATTTTGATATGTTGTGAACTGAGTAATGGCCTCAAAACTGAAATCAGACCAATCCCGGCGATAGATCAGCTGAATATCGATGCCACTGTTTCTCATTTCTCCGCTATTGATATAGGAATAGGATGCAATTCCAAAGGTTCCGGGTAGACTTTGAAGATAGAGAAGATCTTTATTTTGCCTGGTATGCCAGTCAAAACAGATTTCAAATCTTTGATTTAACAACACTGCATCGAATCCTATATTGGTGATCACATTTGTTTCCCACCTGGTATCTTCATTGGCTATCCTGGCAGGACGGAAACCCTGGACAGAAGAATTGGTCGTTCCTGTTATGTCGTAGTATGAAGTGCTCGGACTACTGGTATATACATAATACTGGTTAGCAGCCGGAACTGCCAGCTGGTTACCCGTCGTACCATATCCTCCCCTGATCTTCAGGTCGTTAATAAAACTGAGCCCGTTAAGGGATGATTCTTTAATGACTCTCCATCCGGCAGAAACTGCCGGGAAAATACCGTATTGTTTGTCCGGCCCGAATACCGACGCCCCATCTCTTCTCACCGTACCACTCAGATAATAGCTGCTCCGGAAATTATAATCTGCTCGTATAAATTGCGATAGTATTGATCCTGGTGTATAATAGGAAGAATTCCCGGATCGGAGCGTGGCTCCGTTACTTACTGTCCTGTAAGAACAGGCATCGGAGAAGTATCCGGTTTTACTTGCACTAACATCCCGGCCTATTCCCATCTTTAATGCTTCATAGCCTGCTACTGCTGATATGCTATGATCGCCAAATTGTTTATATAGTGTTAATGTGTTTGTCCATGCCCAGTCTGTTCCGTATCCGGCACATTCCTGATATAAGGATGTATAAACGTTCTCACTATCTTCATATGTTGCCCCGGTCCAGTCAGTAGTATACCAGGTATTCACCGATCCGCCGAATGAAGTTCTAAAAGTAATACCTTCCAATATTTTCACATCTGCATAGACATTACCCAGAATTCTTATTTCCTGCCATCGGTCATCCTTATTTCTGGTACGATCAGCAACATAATTGGAGCTGCTACCTAATCTCGGAGCAATACCTGTACCTCCCCAATCGCCATCCTCCCAATCATGTGACATACCTGAAAACGTGCCAGAATTCCATTTGACAGGAATAATGGACTGCTGGCGATACACAACCATCATTGCACTGCTTTCACTACCATTAGCATCTATTTCGTTACCGGAGCGATTTACAATATTCAGGTTCTCGCCGACGGTAATCCTGTCTTTGATAACAAAATCTGAATTAAAACGGGCATTCCAACGCCTGAACCAGTTTTTTATAACTGTACCATCGTGGTCATAATATCCTATACCGGTATAAAACCTGACATTCTTATTCCCTCCGGACAGTGACAGGTCATGGTTTATGACCGGGGCATTTCTCATCACCTCATCCCACCATTTTGTATCCGCTGCCCAGTGAGGTATTGTGGGCTGACCAATAGAAGAACCATAAAGTGGGTGATATTCGTATGCTCCATCGTTATCATATACTAACCATTGAAGTTCAGCATATTCCTGAGTGTTCAGTAAAAAGTCCGGTCCCGGCCCGGGCCTCTGTGTGCCGGCATACATGTTATAGTTCACTTTTATTCCCTGCTGGCCTCTCCTGGTGGTAATAACAATAACCCCGTTGGAGGCTCTAACACCATAAACAGAAGCTGCTCCGGCATCCTTCAGGATGACTAATGACTCAATATCCATTGGATTGAGGATATTGATGTCTGTGGCAGGCACGCCATCAACAATATAGAGTGGGCTGTTGTTCTCAAAAGATCCGAAACCCCTGATC